>CACITD010000013.1 GCA_902589475.1 uncultured Alphaproteobacteria bacterium
AGTCTTCGGCAACAGTTGTTTGATAGCCGGGAAAAGCTAGTCGAGGCTAGAGGTCGACTCCAAAATATTGTAACTCAGACAACCGATCGCCAAATACGCCTCTCTGCAATTAAGGAAGAACTTAAAGCGTGGATGGATCGAATTAGTCAGGCAGAGGTCAGAATGAGTGATCTCAATATTCGTCAGGACGCCGAGATAAATGAATTAGAGCGATTAAAAAATAGGCCAGATGAGGCTCAAATGCAGATGACAAGGCTATCAGAAACTAAAAGTGCTGCTGAGGAAGCGCGAAAAAATGCTGCTGATAAACTTGCTGTTGCTGAAACAGAATTAGCGGAGGTAGAAAAACAATCGCGTGATGCGGATAAAAAATTGGGTCTGGAAAGAGAAGAGAGAGTACGCTGCGAAGCTGTCGTTGAGCAGGTGGCGCTTTATCAGTCAGAACTTGCTGAGCGAATAAAGGAAAAGTTGCAATGTCTTCCTGAAGAAATTTTAGATAAAGCGGGATTAGATATAAATGATACGGGTCCTGAAATAGATGAAACTGAGGCTCGTATAGAACGGCTTGCCAGAGAGAGAGAACGTATAGGTCCTGTTAATTTGCGCGCAGAAATAGAAGTCGAAGAGCTAGAGCAAAAGATATCTGATATGGAAACGGAACGCGATGACCTTAATGGCGCCATCGACCGCTTGAGGCGAGCGATTTCTTCCTTGAACAAAGAGGGGAGATCACGGCTTCTGCAGGCATTTGACGATGTGAATAGTCATTTTCAGAAGCTCTTTACCAGATTGTTTGGGGGGGGTAGTGCTCACTTGAAACTTATAGAAGCCGAAGATCCTCTAGACGCGGGTATAGAAATCATGGCAAGCCCTCCTGGTAAAAAACTGCAAACAATGTCACTACTTTCCGGGGGCGAGCAGGCTTTGACAGCCCTTGCTTTAATATTCTCAGCGTTTCTGACAAATCCAGCACCTATTTGTGTTCTAGATGAGGTAGACGCACCTCTGGACGATAGTAATGTCGATCGTTTCTGTTCAACCCTGCGTGAATTATCAAATATAACGAATACACGCTTTTTGATCATAACTCATCATCGACTTACCATGGCGAGGATGGATAGATTATTTGGAGTAACGATGGCAGAACAGGGGGTAAGTCAACTCGTTTCTGTGAATTTAGAGGGTGCAGAAAAATTGAGGGAGACTGCTTAAAACACTTTTTAAAATGATATTTCGTTAGCATACCATTACAAACTTGCTTGGCTTTTTTGGAGAAAACACTTGTCGCTTTCTGTCTTGACAGTTGACAGAGTATTTACGTAATGTGCGCACGTATTTTTGCGGTAATATCATTTGGTCTGGAATTTTTGAAATAGTTAAGAAAAAGAAAAGATGAAGTCTGATAAATATCACCCAGACGCCACACAATTAGACGAATTAGATGCTAAAATTAGCTCTGCTAGAAAAGAAATTGCTGAAGGAGTGAAGTCTTCAACAAAGCCTGAGTTACCACAAAGTTTAGTTGGCTTAGCTATGAGAGCTGGGGTCGAGTTAGTTGCAGGAGTTGCGGTAGGAGCAGGAGTAGGGTACGGATTAGATTTATGGCTCGGTAGTAGCCCATGGCTCTTGATCTTATGCTTTATAGTAGGTGCAGCTGCTGGCATGCTAAATGTATACCGGGCAATTAATGGATTAGGAATGGCAGTTGGATATAAAAATAACTTGGACGATAATTAAGTAAGCTAACGTCTTTAGGGTTAAAAAGGAGTATTTCGTGGCATCACCGGTTGATCAATTTAAGCTAAAGACACTTGTACCATTTGAAGTGGGCGGTGTTGATCTCGCTTATACAACCTCGTCGCTTTGGATGACGATAACAGTCGTTGCCGTGACACTTTTTCTAACGCTAAGCATGAGGGGTGGGAGGCTTGTTCCTGGTCGTTGGCAATCGCTGGCTGAAATGTCTTATGAGTTCATAGCGAACATGATTCGAGAAAACGTTGGCACAGAGGGGCGCAAATACTTTCCGTTTATATTCACTTTATTTATGTTTATTTTGATGGGTAATCTGCTTGGAATGATCCCATATTCCTATACGTTTACCAGTCAAATTGTCGTAACATTTGCGATCGCCATTACAATTTTTTTGGGGGTAACGGTTATCGGCATTGTTTTGCATGGCTTTCACTTTTTCACCTTGTTTGTGCCACCAGGCATGCCAGTTGTGCTGGCTCCCCTTCTCATTCCGATTGAAGTAATTTCCTACTTCGTTAGGCCAGTGAGTTTATCAGTTAGGCTTTTTGCAAATATGATGGCAGGGCACACTATGATGAAGGTTTTTGCGGGCTTCACAGCTGCACTTGGTATTTTAGGCATCGCCCCAATCTTACTCTTGGTGGCGTTAACTGGTTTTGAGATCATGGTTGCTGTGTTGCAGGCATATGTTTTTACGGTACTAACGTGTTTGTATTTAAACGACGCCATTCATTTGCACTAAGGATTGCGCAATCAAATTTATTAATTACTAACAAAAAAAAGAAGGAATAAAATTATGGAAGCAGAAGCAGCAAAATTTATCGGAGCAGGTCTAGCCGTGATAGCATTGGCCGGTGTTGGAATAGGTATTGGGAATATCTTTTCGTCTTTGGTATCCTCTATAGCCAGAAACCCTGCAGCTCGCGGGGAGGTTTTTGGCATTGGCATCTTAGGTTTTGCCTTAACTGAAGCTATTGCTTTGTTCGCACTATTGATATCTTTTCTTTTGCTTTTTGCAGTATAGGTCTCTGCGGTTCCTAAGAATTGGGAACTGGAGATTGAAAAAAGATAATAGTTAACTTCAAACTACTTTTAGCTGTCGACCAGGGTGTTTTTATGAAACTAAGACGTGTATCAGGCGTTGCTATCAAAGCATTTCTAGCACTTGTTCTGTTAGGGCACGGAGCGACTGCTGCGACCTCCTCTTCTGGACCAAAGTTACCCCAATTGGACCTAACCACCTACCCGTCACAAGTTTTTTGGCTAGTTATAAGCTTTGTCGTACTCTATTTTTTAGTGGCAAAACTAGCAATGCCTCGCATCGCGGAAGTTTTGGAAGAGCGCCAGGAGCGTATAGAAGATGATCTTGATAAGGCTGAAACACTAAAAAAGGAAGCTTACCAAGTTCGTATTGAGTACGAAAAAGCTCTTTCAGCTGCCAGGGAAAAGGCACAGGACGCGACCCGCCACGCCCAGGAAGAAATTGCGAAGCGGAGTGCAGAAGCCGAGTCGGCGGCGCAAGTAAAGGTTACGGTAATGTTAGAAGAGGCGGAAAAGCGCATTGCCGCATCAAAGACAGGTGCTGAGGGAACGTCAGGTGATCCAGTAAGCTCTTTAGAACGGTCGGTTGCGCAAGAAGTTGTGGCGAATGCGGTCCAGAAGTTAATAGGCGTGGATGTCACAGCGGCGGATATTGATGCAGCGATTGCTGCAACTTTGGAGGAGCGTCCACAATGACGATTACGCCTGAAGTTTCTGTCGCGATTGCGTTTGCCATATTCGTAATTCTTGTTCTTTGGAAAGGTACGAGAAAAATTACAGAAGGACTCGATAAGCGTGCCGAGCGCATCCGTAGCCAGCTGGATGAAACTCAGAATTTGAGGGAAGAGGCACAAGCAGCGCTAGCTAGTTACCAGCGACAGCAACGCGACGCACTAGCAGAAGCCGAGCAAATAATAGCTCAGGCTGAAGCCGAGGCTGAAAGGCTCAAAGAACAAGCAGAAGAGGTAATGGCGGCGACAATAAAGCGGCGTGAAGAACAAGCTGTCCAGAGGATTGCTCAAGCTGAAGCCAGCGCTATCCAAGATGTTAGGGATCAGGCTGTTGAGTTGGCAATCGGGGTTGCGACAAAATTGATTGCTGAGAAAATGGATAAAAGTGTCCAGGGAAGCCTCATAGAGGCGTCTACTAACGATGTGATAAAATCCCTCAAAAGTTAGATTTAGCTTTCAAAACATTAATTTCCTTATAAATTTTTACGGTTAAGCCTTTTTGAGAAATGAGGAGAGCGTCAATGACAGCATGTATAGTAGGGTGGTCCCATCTTGCCTTCGGTAGACGAGATCACGATGACGTTGAAAGTATGATATGTTCCGCTGCCTCTGAGGCAATTAACGACTCAGGTTTTGGTCCAGCAGATATAGACGCCATTTATTTGGGGCATTTTGGCGGCGCGTTTTCCCCACAAGGTTTTACGTCAAGCCTGGTTTTTCAATCCTCGGATGCGTTGCGTTTCAAGCCTGCTACAAGGGTTGAAAATGCTTGTGCGACAGGTAGCGCTGCTGTGCATCAGGGCTTAGATTATATTGAAGCTCGACGCGGCAAAGTGGTTTTGGTAATCGGCGTAGAAAAAATGACAGATCTCCAGGGCGCGCAGGTTGGCGATGCACTACTTTCTGCGAGCTATCTAAAGGAAGAATCTGATATAGAAGATGGCTTTGCTGGGGTGTTTGGAAAAATAACGCAGGCATATTTCCAAAAGTACGGCGATAAAAGTGAGGCGCTTGCCGGGATAGCTGCAAAGAACCACAAGAATGGAGTTTCCAATCCTTATGCACAAATTCGGAAAGATCTGGGTTTTGATTTCTGTAATACGGTGTCTGAAAAAAATCCCATTGTAGCGTCACCTTTGAAGCGAACGGATTGCTCTCTTGTTTCCGATGGGGCAGCAGCTATTGTTTTGGCCGACACTGCAACAGCATTAGGTTGTCGCAAAGCCGTAGCGATACGATCACGTGCGCACATTAACGATTTTCTACCTATGTCCAAGCGCGATATTTTAAGTTTCGACGGGTGTGCTAAGGCATGGAATGACGCGCTGCAAATGGCAAGTGTTACCCTCAATGACTTATCGTTTGTTGAAACCCATGATTGCTTTACCACAGCAGAACTTCTTGAATATGAGGCAATGGGGCTCGCTGAGCCAGGAGAAGGTGCTCGCGTTGTATCCGAAGGACTGACGCAAAAGGATGGAAGGTTGCCAGTTAACCCGTCAGGTGGACTCAAAGCTAAAGGACATCCGATTGGCGCCACAGGTGTCTCCATGCATGTTCTCACTGCTATGCAGGTGAGGGGCGAAGCAGGTGAAATGCAGGTGAAGGATGCCAATCTTGGGGGTATCTTCAATATGGGAGGCGTAGTCGTAGCTAATTATGTTTCCATATTAGAGGCAATTCGCTAGCTTTAAGCTTCTTAAAAAAAATATTACATCTATTCAGTAACTTGAACCAGTGAAATGAAAGGCGCGTCAAGTTTGCTTTTTCCTTTCAGGAAAGCTAGTTCCAGAATACATGCAGAGCAAACTACAACAGACTCTTGCTTTCGGATTAGAGTGGTTGCCGCGCTTAGTGTGCCTCCTGTTGCAAAAATATCATCAATAATTGCAACGCGTTTACCACTTAAAGCAGAACTTTTCTGAATTTCTAGCGTATCATGGCCGTATTCTAGGTCGTAAGTGTGAGAGAGCGTTTCTCCAGGCAGTTTACCTTGTTTCCTTATCATTTGAACTCCAGCCGTTAATTCGATTGCCACGGGACTTGCCAGTAAAAATCCTCTAGACTCTATACCTGCTATAATATCAGGCTTATATTGACCGATTTCATCTGCCAGCCTTCTGACGGTTGCTGCCCAAGCTTGCGTATTCATAAGCAGTGTCGAAATATCATAGAACAGGATTCCCGGTTTGGGGTAATCGGGAACTTTAGCAATTGTTCTCTCGAGTTCTATACTTTCCAGCATTTTTTCACTCCAAGTTTTCTATAAGTTCTTTTATGGTTATCAAATTAATTTGCTTTATTCTGCGAGCAAATTTTCTTGCGCCAAAACTCGTGATAACGGTGGCGTTAAAAGCGTCTGTTGGGCTATCGCGGTATTAATTTATTGTTGTTTTTTCATTGTTTACTTAAAGAAAATTTTTGCATTAAATGGAGTTAAAAAAGTCGTTTCCCTTGTCATCGACTACAATAAATGCTGGAAAGTTTTCTACTTCAATACGCCATACAGCTTCCATGCCAAGTTCGGGGTATTCTTGAACCTCAACTTTTTTAATACTATTCAAGGCTAGGATAGCCGCGGCTCCCCCTATTGAACCTAAATAAAATCCGCCGTGTTTTTTACAGGCTGCCCGCACCACTGGTGATCTATTACCCTTAGCTAGGGTGACAAAGCTAGCTCCAGCTGCCATGAAAGGGTCGACGTATGAGTCCATTCTCCCAGCTGTTGTGGGACCAAAAGATCCCGAGGCCAAACCTTCCGGCGTCTTTGCAGGTCCAGCGTAGTAAATTGGATGATTTTTCAAATAATCAGGTAGGCTATGCCCTGAATCTAAACGTTCTTTCAATTTAGCGTGAGCGATATCTCGAGCAACAATCATAGGACCGCTTAGGGCTACTCTCGTCTTTATCGGATACTGGCTTAACTGTTTTCGTATTTGATCCATCGGTTGATTTAGATCCACGTTCACAACTTCGTCTGAAACATCAGTTTCTAAAGTGTCAGGGATATACTTTCCAGGATCGGTCTCTAGCCGCTCCAAAAACACCCCTTCTTTGTTGATCTTTGCAAAAGCTTGACGGTCGGCCGAACAAGAAACGCCAAGCCCAATAGGGCAAGAGGCTCCATGTCGAGGTAAGCGGATAACACGAACATCATGACAGTAATATTTGCCGCCAAACTGAGCACCTATCCCCATTTTCTGGGTCATCTCAAGTATTTTTGCTTCCCATTCTAAATCCCTAAACGCGTGACCGCTTTCGCTACCTTTTGTAGGTAAACCATCTAAATACTTTGTCGATGCTAATTTTACAGTTTTGAGATTAAACTCTGCGGACGTACCACCGATAACAATTGCTAAATGATAAGGTGGGCATGCTGCGGTGCCTAAAGTTCGTATTTTTTCATCCAAAAACCTTTCAAGTGTGTTGGGATTTAATACGGCTTTTGTCTCCTGATAAAGGAAAGTTTTGTTTGCCGAACCTCCACCTTTCTGAATGAATGCAAACTTATATTCATCTCCAGGAGTTGCATAAATCTCTATCTGAGCAGGTAAATTACTGCCAGTATTTTTCTCTGCGAACATGTCTAATGGAGCTAATTGGCTATAGCGTAGATTATGATTTATGTAGGTATTATAGACGCCTTGCGACAACGCTTCTTCATCATTAACGCCTGTAAATATATTTTGCCCTTTTTTACCCATGATAATTGCTGTTCCTGTATCTTGACACATAGGAAGAACGCCTGCAGCGGCTATGTTGGCATTTTTCAATAATTCCATCGCCACGAAGTGATCATTTTTTGAAGCGCTTTTGTCATCAAGAATTGCTCTCAATTGTGCTAAGTGGCTGGGCCGCAATAGGTGCGAAATGTCTCTGAAGGCGTGCTCTGCAAGAACTGTTAGCGCATCTGAAGAAACAATCAGGGTGTCTCTCCCATTAATCGAGCTAGAACTAACAAAGTCTCCATTTATTTTTTTATAGTCAGTGTTGTCTTTCCCAAGAGGGAACATTTCTGAATAAAGCATTTTTCCGGCAATCTTTTTGTTAGTTGTTACGGTCAGTTTTTTTTCTAAATTGATCGAGTGAGACAACTTCCCCAGACTTTTCGTTTTTCTTGTTGACGTTGTTAGTCGGCGTCGCCGTTTTATTTAAGCTGATTTCCTTACTAATTATTGGTTCGCTGCTTGTGATTTCGTCGAATTGGAGGCCGAATTTCACTGAGGGATCAGCAAACCCTGTTACTGCTCCAAAGGGAATCACAAGGTTTTCACGTTTGTCATTGAAGCTCAACTCAACTTCAAAATATCTTTCATTTACCTGTAAATTCCAGAATTGATGTTGCAAAACAATAGTCATTTCGTCGGGATATTGTTGGTGCAGGAAATCTGGTAATTTCACATTTGGTGCTTGAGTTTTGAATGTAATGTAAAAATGGTGCTCGCCACGAAAACCATCTTTGCATACCTGCGCAAGTGATTGTCGAACAACGCTCCTCAGTGCTTCTTGTACCATCATGTCATATGGAAACTGTTGTTCTGCCATCTTTACCCTTTTGCCCTCTCAAGTCTTAAAAAGTGAGGCGCTTCTGTTGCCAGGTGCACCCCGAACCCCGCCATGCGGTGCGAACCCCATGGAGTTTAGTTGGGCTTGCCCGACTGCTTAAGCAGCGAGGCGTGCCTCCGCATAGTTGTCGTTTGCAACTATTATAAAAGCCCGATAACGGCGGTACTATACCGAGCAAAAAAAACGTCTTTATTACGCGCGTCGATCCTGGTTCGCCCCCGAAGATAGACTTATTCGAGTGGTGGAGGCGCCGGGTACTGCCCCCGGGTCCGCTACGCTTATTCCACGCTTCGTTTATTGCTATAGTTGGCAAAAACCAACACTACGATTATACGCTATTAAAATATATTTGGAAGTATGGATACTCTTGTTAGTTTTAAAAATTATTCAGTTGAAATCCAATTATTTAGCTCGCTTCGTGCACTATTGAAAACCCATTCCCAGTCACCGGCATTTGGAGGAAATATTCTTCTGATGCATGGAAGAAAAGCATCCGAACCATTCACGGTTGGACACCATGTCCTGTTTTTTTCGATAATGATAGTCCTTTTTCCAACTGCCGCAGCCAGGTGCGCCACGGCGGTCGATGGTGCTATCACGCCTGTCAATGCCGAACATATTGCCCCAAGTTTTTCAAAATCATTTTTTAGGTCAATGTCGGAAAGTTTTATCAAAGAAACATTAAATTGTTCTTTAAAAAACTTAATGTCTTCAACGTCGTCATCGTATTGTAAGCTTAAAAAACAGATATTGGGTATGGTTAGAACTTGCCCCCATAGATGTAGGGGGGGATACCATTGACGACGGTCTATATTGTTTAAGCCACTCCTCCAAGATATTCCAACAATTGGTTTGCCACTAGAGATTTCCAAAAGATATTTCGACCAATAATCATGTGCATCTTTTGAAATTTTTAGATAACCAAATTCATTCAAAGGTTTCATCCCCTCTTCTATGAGGAAATGTGGTAAGCTTGCTAAGTCGATATAAAAGTTAGGGTAAATAGACTTTGGTAGCCAGCCATAATTAAAAACTGGTTGTTCATATGCTAGTCTTCGTGAGTATGGGAAGACAGTTAATTCTTCAAGTGATTCTCTAAAAAGTTGCGTCAAACGTGGGTCAGTTTCGAGAATTACTTTTCCAGATATTTCAATTAGCCTTGGTAGGTAGGAAGAAAAATAAAGTTCGTCACCAACTCCTTGCTCACTGCAGACTAGAATTGTTTTATTTTGTAGAGGTTGCCTGTTCCATCTAGGAACACGTAGGCGACGTCGAGGTGATGAAATGATATCATCGCCTAAGCGGCTTTCGTATTCAGCCCAACCCTCTTTGTATTTCTTCAGGGTCAAAAGCGTTATTGCTCGATTTAGTCTTACCTGGCTGCTGGTATCGTATTTTATCGCGATATTTTGATGTACCAAGGATTTCTCATGATTATTTAACGCAGCGTATGCTTCCGCTATATTTGCATGACTTGTTGAATCATTGGGAAAAAGTAACAGAAGCCTAGAATTAAACTTTAGACTTTCTAAAGGGTGTTGATCGTCTAGACAAAAATTTGCATAGCTCTCTAAAAGCCCTTTGTCACAAGGAGAGCTTAATACCGCTATTTGTAGCACTTTTCTAGCCCGCGTGGTTTCCTCGTTTAAACGGAGTTTTTCTGCATAAGAAACAACGATGCTCGGTATATTTTTATCATATTCGTAGGCAATTTTGAGATAGTGCAAAGACCTAGCTATATTGTTTTTAAGAAAAAAAATCTCCCCAAGCGCCAAGTTAATTAACGGATGGTTAGACCATTTCTTATATTCGTCTAACAACAGGGTTTCAGCAGGGGCTAATTTTCTCTGCCGGATAAGGCTCTGAGCCGTTTTAAGGATAATTTCGAGTTCGACTGTCATTGCAGAGCTTTCAGTATGAAAGTACGAGAGATTTAATCGTTTACAAGGTGGATTTTAAATTTTTGATACTGTACTTTCTTCGTGAGGGAAGTCGAGGGATAACTCTTACAATTTTTGCAAGACAGAAAAAGTGGCGTTTCGATGAAACAATATCTCGATCTAATGCGTCTAGTGTTGAACACAGGCTCAGAAAAAATTGATAGAACAGGAGTTGGGACACTCTCTATATTTGGTCACCAAATGAGGTTCGACCTTCAAGACGGTTTCCCGATGCTGACAACAAAAAAACTGCATTTAAAGTCCATAATCCATGAGTTAATTTGGTTCTTGAAAGGCGACACAAATATAACTTACCTAAATCAGCATGGTGTTCGCATTTGGAACGAATGGGCTGATGAAAATGGAGAATTAGGCCCTGTATATGGTGAACAATGGCGTTCTTGGCCCGCTGGTGATGGAGAAACTGTCGATCAAATAGTAAATCTCGTTGCAGGCCTTAAAGATAATCCAGATTCACGAAGGCATTTGGTGACCGCATGGAACCCGTCGGTATTAAACGAAATGGCACTGCCGCCATGTCATTGTCTTTTTCAGTTTTATGTTGCAGATGGAAAACTTTCGTGTCAGCTATATCAGCGAAGCGCAGATATCTTTTTAGGTGTCCCTTTTAATATAGCATCGTATGCTCTCTTAACTTTGATGCTCGCGCAGGTGACAAATTATTCCCCCGGAGAGTTCATTCATACTATGGGTGATGCGCATATTTATAAGAACCATCTGACGCAGGTGAGGGAACAATTAGTTAGGAAGCCTAAATTGTTGCCAAGAATGCAATTGAACCCAAATGTTATGGATATTTTCGATTTTTCTTATGAAGATTTTACTCTTACAGACTATGATCCCGCCCCACACATAGCTGCCAAAGTAGCAGTTTAGATGAATATCAGGGCAAACATAAAGCCTGATGTGGTGCTGGTTGTTGCCGTCGCTGCCAACGGAGTAATAGGAATGACGGGGGGACTTCCTTGGCATCTCCCTAAGGATCTCGCCAGAGTAAAGGCGCTTACCATGGGAAAGCCGTTGATTATGGGACGAAAAACCTATGAATCTATCGGACGACCGCTCCCTGGCAGAAAAACCATAGTTATAACGAGGGCTAAAATATCGTTTCCCTCGGAAGTAAAAGTAGTGAAAAATTTCGGTTGCGCTCTAACATATGCAGAAGAGTATGCAAATGAGATGGGGGTAGACGAAATAGTTGCTTTTGGGGGTGCGCAAATTTATGAATCTGCTATCCCAATAGCAAAGAAAATTTATAAAACTGAAGTTAACTTGCATCCAAATGGTGACACATTTTTTCCTGAATATAAAAGGGATGAATGGCGTGAAGTTGCCAGATCAGATTTTGCTGCACAGAATAACTCTTTTGCCTACAGTTTCGTTCGACTGGATCGGATTTAACGACTAGTTAAAATGTATCGGGAAATGATTTTATTTAAGGCCTTTAATAACCGGAGGTGCTTTTCGTTGTTTGGAAACATTCTCCCATATCGCAGAAGCGATATTTCTATAAGATTTACTATGAATGCTGTCGGGAGATTCCAACACAATCGGGGTGCCGTCGTCGGACGTCGTTCTGATGTCTTTGTGTAGAGGTATTCCACCCAAGAATTCCACTCCAAGACGCAACGCTTCTTGCTCGGCGCCACCAGTTCCAAAAATGTCCGTAGGCTCACCGCACTTAGGGCAAATAAAAGTGCTCATATTCTCAACGATACCTAAAACTGGTACATTTACTTTCTTGAACATATTTAAGCCCTTTCGCGCATCCAGAAGAGCTATATCCTGAGGGGTTGATACGATAACAGCTCCAGCCAGGGGTACGCGTTGTGACATTGTAAGTTGAGCGTCACCAGTTCCTGGGGGCATATCCACGACAAGGGCGTCTAGATTACCCCAAGCAACGTCCTTCAGCATCTGTTCTAATGCACTCATTACCATTGGACCGCGCCAAATAGTGGGGGTGTCCTCTGGAACAAGAAAGCCTATCGACATGCATTTAAGACCGTATTTTTGGATTGGTTCGAGTGTTTTTCCATCTTTGCTTTGTGGTTTTTTATTCACGTCGATCATTCTCGGTAACGATGGGCCGTAAATATCTGCATCAAGGATTCCTACTTTTAAACCTTGAAGGCTAAGTGAAATAGCCACATTAAGAGCGGTTGTTGATTTTCCAACCCCACCCTTGCCTGATGCAACTGCAATAATATTTTTCACGCCTGGTGCCAGCTCGCGAGATTTTCCATTCGTGGATGCAACGGGTTGTTGGGCCTTAGGCATTTTTGCGGTTTTTTCGTTCTTTTGTATTCCTCGATGCGCCGTAAGAACTGCGGATACAGAGAGAACGCCAGGTATCTCTCTGACTATGTTTTCTGCCTCCTTACGAAGAGGTTCAAGGGACGGCCCTCGTTTTGGGTCAACCTCTATTGAAAAACCGACATTGCCATTTTTGATAATTATATCGCTTATCATACCAAGGCTAACTAGGTCTTTTCCTAACTCAGGGTCTTTCACCGCTGCTAATTTTTCTAAAATATTTTCCTTAGAAATTGAAACCATGCTTGAAATCTCCTCGAAAGCGACAATATGTGATAGTGTTGAACATATCAATGTCGTTCAACGGCTTCTGGTTTAGTTGTTCGTATAGTTTGCGTAAAGGGGCGTTAATCTGCTAAGAGCGGAGATAATGCAGCAAAGGGAGAAAAGCAATGTCCTGGGATAATCAAGGCGGCGGGGGACCGTGGGGCAAGAATGGTGGTAGTGGTGGCTCAGGCTCTCCGTGGGGACGAGGATCAGGTGGCCAAGGCGGTGGGCAAACGCCTCCCGATATCGACGAGGTCATTCGCCGTGGCCAAGCAAAACTTAAAAGCTTGTTACCGAAAGGTTTCGGTGGTTGGAAGGCTGGCTTGCTCGTTGTTTTGGTCTTATTAGGTATATGGGCGGCCAACGGCTTTTATAGAGTGCAGCCCAACCAAGAAGGTGTTCCAGTTCTTTTAGGAAGGTTTGTCGGAACTACGACAAACCCGGGCTTGCATTGGAATTGGCCTGCACCGATCGGTAAAGTCTATACTCCCGATGTTACAGCTGAAAATCGTATAGAAATCGGATTGCGAACGTCAGGGGAGTCATCGCGGAGAGGCGCCTCAGTGAGAGACATGCCAGAAGAAAGTCAAATGATCACTGGCGATGAAAACATTGTCGACATAGACTTTGTAGTTTTCTGGCGAATATCAGATGCCCCAAACTATCTCTTCAATATTAGAAATCCCGATGAAACGGTCAAAATGGCAGCGGAATCTGTGATGCGGGCAATAATCGGTCAAACACCCATCCAAGAGGCATTGACAAGTCGAAGAGAAGACATCGAAGCTCGCACTCTATCTTCACTTCAGAAACTTATGTCGGAGTATCAAGCAGGTATACAAGTAAGACAAGTTCAGCTACTTGCTGTTCTACCTCCAAAAAATGTGATCGATGCTTTTGATGAGGTCTCGCGAGCTAGGCAGGACATGGACAGGTTGAAAAATGAGGCGGAAGCCTTCAGGAATGATATCGTGCCGCGAGCTAGAGGGGAGGCGCAGCAGCTGTTGCAGGGTGCGGAAGCATACAAACAGGAAGTTGTTAATAGAGCGCAAGGTGATGCTAATAGGTTCAACTCGGTGTATAAGGCATACAGACAATCGAAAGACGTAACGACCACGCGTATATATCTTGAAACGCTCGAAAGCATTTTTTCCAGCGTTAATAAGGTAATTATTGACAGTGAGGTTGGCAAGGCTGGAGGAGGTGTCGTTCCATACCTGCCCCTTCCGGAAATTAAAAAGAAGCAACAAAACAATTCATCGTCACAGGGAGCTAACAACTAATGAATAAGTTATTAATTGGTTTAGGCGCAGTGATAGCTGTAGTGGTCATAATCGCAAGCAGCTCTCTGTTTATTGTTGAGCAGACGCAACAGGCTATAGTCCTCTTCTTCGGCAAGCCGCAGGAAACCATCAGGGAACCCGGGCTCTACGTGAAAGTGCCATTCGCGGAAGAGGTTGTTTATTACGAAAAAAGGGTACTAGACCTTGACCCTCCAAAGGAGCGGATGATTTTGGCGGACCAGAAAAGGTTAGATGTGGACTCTTACGCGAGATATAGAATTACCGATCCACTTCTATTTTACCAGACCACACGCCGTGTCAGTGAAGTCTCTGGTAAGTTAACACCCATAATCAACTCATCACTTCGCCGAGTATTGGGTAATGAAACACTTCTAGATATTTTATCAGGCAAGCGAGCCACGATCATGGTTGATATACAGAAGGCTGTTAACGATGCCGTGAAGCGGTTTGGCATGGAGATCGTCGAAGTTCGGGTTCGTAGAGCTGATTATCCTGATGAGACAAGAAGTAATATTGAAAATAGAATGAAATCCGAACGGGAACGAGAGGCTAAAGAGTTTCGGGCGCGGGGTTTTGAAATGGCAGAGGGTATTAGAGCAGACGCAGGGAAACAAAAGATTGTTATCCTCGCCGAGGCGAATAAAAAAGCTGAGACAATGCGCGGTGAGGGCGATAGCGAAGCCATCCAGATCTACGCAGATGCTTTCAATCAAGATGCGGAATTCTTTTCTTTTTACAGATCTATGCAGGCCTATCGAAAGTCTATTGGGTCAGAAGATACAACACTTGTAATTTCACCAAATAGTGACTTTTTTAAATACTTTGGTGATATTACGGGCAAGCAACTTGCAAAATAAGTATGAAAGTTGGCTAGCAAACAAGCTGAGGGAAAATTTTGCACGATCTTTTTGTCGCTCTGGCGCTTGTATTCGTTATTGAGGGACTTCTTTACGCGGCGTTTCCGAGGCAAATGCGGAGGATAGTGGAGCAAATGACTCAGTATACAGACACAGCACTCAGGCAGACAGGCTTGCTTGCAGCCGCACTTGGAGTGGCGTTTGTTTGGATTATTAAGGAATTGTTTTAAGTTTCTTCAGCCATTGCAACTTATAACCGCTAAAAAAACAACCTTTTGTCATAATCTGCAGTTTAAAATGAAGCGTAATTTTCTTCAAGAGGACAAAATTTAATGAAAAAAAATTCCCAAACAGCCAGGTCTGTAGGATTTGTTGCTAACAAACCTCTTCGTCTTTTGCGCGACGTTAAGCTGCTTCTTTTGGCACTCGTGCTATCGCTTTATCCTCTGTCGGCGGCGAATGCGTTGCCTGAAAGTTTCGCTGATTTGGCGGCAAAGTTACTGCCATCAGTCGTTAATATCTCTACAACTCAGATTGTGGAGCAAGGTGGTAACCCACGTCATAACTTTCCAGAATTTCCTCCAGGTTCGCCTTTTGAGGAATTCTTCAAGGACTTTATGGAGCGGAACGGTCGAAAAGGTGAGATTCCAAACAATGGGAAGCCCCGACGGCGGGCGCGCTCTCTTGGTTCGGGTTTCATAATCGACTCATCTGGTATAATCATTACTAATAATCACGTCATTGCCGATGCAGATGAGGTCAAAGTCAGGTTGCAAGATGAAACCGAATTCAAAGCAAAGATCCTTGGCCGCGATCCCAAAACAGATTTAGCCGTTTTAAGTATAAATCCCGGTAAAAGAAAACTCTCGGCCGTAGCTTTTGGCGACTCAGATAAGTTACGGGTTGGGGACTGGGTTGTGGCAATAGGTAACCCTTTTGGCTTGGGTGGTACCGTTACGGCAGGGATCGTTTCTGCAAGAGGTCGAGATATAAATCAAGGACCATATGATGATTTCATTCAGACAGACGCGTCCATCAACAAGGGCAACTCTGGAGGCCCCCTTTTTAATGTGAAAGGGGAAGTTATCGGTATAAATACTGCTATTTTTTCTCAAAGCGGTGGGTCCGTAGGAATAGGTTTCGCGGTAGCCTCGCGACTTGCTAAACCAGTCGTTGCCCAATTGAGGGACTTTGGACGCACTAAGAGAGGTTGGCTTGGTGTAAGAATTCAGATGGTAACAGATGAAATTGCAGATAGCTTTGGCCTTAAAGATACATCTGGTGCTTTAGTAGCCGAAGTTTCGCAAAATAGTCCCGCAAAAAAGGCTGGTATTAAACCAGGTGATGTCATTCTGACCTTTAACGGTAAAAAGGTTGAAGCCATGAGGCGGTTGCCCCGGATTGTAGCTGAAACGCCTATCGGTAAAGATGTGCCCGTTGAGCTATGGCGGGGCGGCAAAAAAATGAAAATAATAGTCCGAATAGGCGAACTTGAAGAAGATGCTGTGACTAAGGCATCGGGATCGGGTAAGGCCGAGGCTGAAAAAAAGCCCAAGTCAGTTAAGTTAGATCGATTGGGTTTATCGCTGGCGGATATGAACTCGAAGTTGAGAAAGAAATTTTCAATCGATGCAAACATTAAGGGCGTAGTTGTTACAAACTTAGATCCAACTGGTTTAGCTGCAGAGAAGGGCGTTCGCTTAGGCGATGTACTAGTCGAAGTTGATCAAACCAAGGTCCGAAGCGCTGTAGCTGTTAAAATGCTAATAACAAAAATTACCGAGGCAAAAAATAAAAAGTCAGTTCTTTTCACAATCAATCGGCAGGGATCTATAAGATTTCTTGGATTGCGCGTAACGGAATAATTTGTCTTATAATGGCTGAATTGTCTCGATGAAATATGGCATTATGTAAGAAAATCGCTTTCCGTAAACCCCTGAAGGAACAAAGCCCCTCTAAGGTCGCAGTGCTCTATTATATTGGAAGCGTGTTTTCTTACTACTGGTTTAGGTCTGAACCCGACTCCTAAACCGGCTTCTGCCAGCATGGGTATATCATTGGCACCGTCCCCAACGGCTAAAGTGTCGTCCTTCAATATTCCTAGTTTTTTGCATTCTTGATCAAGTATCGCTGCTTTTGCATCTCCATCGATTATAGGTGGTTTTAAATTACCTGTAACAACGGAAGAGTCGACAACCAAAGTGTTCCCATAACAAAGATCAAAATTAAGTTTTTCCCTAATGATTTCTGTGATTACTGTGAAACCACCTGATACTAAGGCTGTGGTCGCTCCATTGGCTTTCATTGTTTTTACTAATGTGCTAGCGCCTTGAGTTATCAAAAGTTTCTGCAGTGCAAATTCGGTTAATTGACTTATACTTAGGCCTGCTAATAATTTGACCCTATTTTTTAAAGCAGTTTCAAAGTCAATGTCTCCATTCATGGCTTTTTCAGTTATCTCAGCTATTTCGCGTGCTCTACCGATGGCATTACCAATTTCGTCAAGTGTTTCTATTTGTAAAATTGTAGAGTCCATATCAGCTAATAGCATCTTTTTGCGTCGATTTATGTTCTTTTGAATGTTTTTATCCACGGGTAGTCGGTCTAAAAATAATTCCACTGATTCAAGTGCGAGGTCGCCAGGGATACCATCAAAACTTATTTCCACTGCCATCCCTTGAGCCAACCAAAAATTGGAACAATTAGTTGCACCTTTTGAAAATAACAATTGCTCCACCTGTTTAACTAATTCAGGATGTAACTTGTATATTGAGCGATCTGAAGTAAGTGTAAGAACGAGTGTCATAGTTAATTTATGCCCCAATGTGATTATAAATGTCTATATTTCTTAATGGGTAATTAATACATGAAAGCAGTAATAATTTGCGGCCCGACAGGTGCTGGCAAGTCGAGTCTGGCGTTGAGGCTCGCTGAGAAATTTGAAGGTGTGATTATTAATGCTGACTCAGTACAAATATACCGTGAAATAAAAATTCTGTCGGGTAGACCAACCTCAGATGATTACCGACAGGCTCCGCATCGCCTATATGGGATAATTTCGATTTTTAAGCCTTGCACCCTTGGTGTTTGGAGGAAAATGGCACTCAAAACAATCGAGGAATGCGAGCTTTCCGGGCATCTTCCTATCATATGTGGCGGAACAGGCCTTTATATAAAGTTTTTGCTAAACGATTTATCGGCCATTCCAGATATACCACCATCAATAAAATTAGAGGCAAGAGAAAAAATGGAGGAATTAGGGAACGAGGATTTCAGAGAATTACTGTCAAAAAATGATCCTATGTCCGCTTGTCGGATTAAATCAGGCGATACAAATCGCTTGTTACGAGCATGGGAAGTATTCACAGCAACAAGTAAACCTCTTTCGTATTGGCATGAACAGTCAATGAATACAGGAACTCAGCATAAGTTTTTCAAAGTTTGTTTAATGCCAAAAAGAGAGTCCCTTTATTCCAAGTGCGATAAAAGGTTTTTAGACTTTGTTGAACAAGGTGCCATAGAAGAAGCACGAGCGATTAATTCTATGAGCGTAAGCCCTGACCTGCCCGCATCGAAAACACTTGGCTTACTTGAGTTAATTAAATATACCAGAGGCGAACTCGAATTAAGTGATGCTATAGAGCAAGCTCAGCGAACAACTCGCCGATACGCAAAAAGGCAGTTAACTTGGTTTCGTCATCAATTAGAAGAAGATTACTTGATTGAGAACCTGTGCTGTAAAAAAGCAGAGTCAGATTGTTGTGAAAAAATCGAGAATTTTCTTGCGTGACGCCCAAGCGCGAAAGATATGGACAATTTTTGAAGCAAAATCTTTTCTACAAAGTTCTTTTTGAAGCTGTTTGCGCAATAATCGGAAAAAGCAACAATTAAAAACCTCGGATTTACTCGATATTTGATTGACGCTGTTACTGGATTAAGGTAATGCTTCAGGCCACCAACACTTCAGACGAGTTGGTTATCAAAAATTCAACACGAAACCCATAAAGAAAAAACGATAAATGACAGGCGAATCAAATATTTCTAGAAAGCCAACAGAACATTTCTCGGGTGCCGAGGTAATTGTAAAAGCCCTACAGGATCAAGGCGTTGATGTCATTTTTGGTTATCCTGGAGGTGCAGTACTGCCTCTCTATGATGAACTTTTTAAAACTAATAATCTCCGACACATTTTAGTCCGCCACGAGCAAGCGGCGGTGCATGCTGCAGAAGGGTACGCGCGATCAACTGGAAAAATAGGCGTAGTGCTTGTAACATCTGGACCCGGTGCTACCAATGCTGTAACAGGATTAACGGATGCTCTTATGGATAGCATTCCTATAGTTTGCTTAACAGGTCAGGTTCCAACACACTTAATTGGCACAGATGCGTTCCAAGAGGCTGATA
This sequence comes from uncultured Alphaproteobacteria bacterium, assembly GCA_902589475.1. Lineage (GTDB taxonomy): Bacteria > Pseudomonadota > Alphaproteobacteria > Thalassobaculales > Thalassobaculaceae. The sequence continues at coordinate 19,203 of CACITD010000013.1, forward strand.
CAACAGGAATTACCAGAGCATGTACAAAGCATAATTATCTAGTAAAAAAATCTGAGGAATTATCAGATGTTATGCACGAAGCATTTTATGTGGCTGCAAATGGTCGGCCAGGACCAGTCGTAGTGGACTTGCCGAAAGATATATTATTTGCCGAGGCTCCTTATTTCGCTCCAAAAGATGTCAGGCCATGTGCCTATCAGCCTAAAAAGGACGGTGATTTAACGAAAATAGAGCAGGCAGCAGAGCTGCTTGCTAAAGCTCAACGGCCAATCATTTATGGTGGCGGTGGCCTTATAAACTCAGGACCAGCAGCTTGTAAGCTGCTTCAGGAATTTGCGAAAATAACCGGGTTTCCTGTGACTCTAACATTGATGGGTTTAGGAGCTTTTCCTGCCTCCAATCCAAATTTCCTGGGGATGTTGGGAATGCACGGTACATACGAAGCAAATTTAGCAATGCATAATTGCGATGTAATGTTAAATATTGGTGCTCGATTTGATGACCGAGTGACAGGAAGGATTGATGCGTTTTCTCCGCACGCAACCAAAATACATGTAGACATAGATCAATCGTCAATTAACAAAAATGTCTTAGCAGATATCCCAATTGTTGGCGACGCAGAGCGTGTATTAGCGACAATAATTGATTATTGGAAAAAGAAAAAATTGTCGCCGAGAAAAGATAGTCTTAAATTGTGGTGGAGTGAAATCGCTTCTTGGAGAAGCAAGGAATGCCTAAAATTTGAACAAGATGGAAAAATTATTAAACCTCAGTTTGCTATAAAACGACTATTTGAAAAGACACAAAATAGAGACGTTTTCATTAGTACTGAAGTCGGTCAGCACCAAATGTGGGCTGCGCAATATTTTGGCTTTGATAGGCCAAATAGATGGATGACTTCTGGAGGACTAGGAACAATGGGTTATGGGTTACCCGCAGCTATGGGAACTCAGATTGCTCATCCTGATGCGCTTGTCATAGATATAGCCGGGGATGCATCGATATTAATGAATATGCAAGAGTTCTCTACGATCATTCAATATAGACTGCCAGTAAAAGTTTTCATTATTAATAATCAATGGATGGGTATGGTAAGGCAGTGGCAGGAACTAAATCACGGTAGCAGGTATTCCCAAAGCTATACCGACTCATTACCTGACTTCATTCAGTTGGCCCAATCTTTTGGGGGGACTGGTATGGTTGCAGAGGCAGTTGACGATTTAGATAAGGTAATTGATGAAATGATTAAATCAGAGACGTTTTTTCTAGCCGATATCCGCGTTAACAAAGAAGAAAGTTGCTTCCCGATGATACCGTCTGGCGCGGCACACAACGAGATGATCTTGAGTGCTGAAGATACGGAGAACTCGAAAACCTCTGCCGCAGGAATGGCCCTAGTTTGATCGTCAGTAACCAGTAGTTAGAACAGAGGGTAAAACGTCCTAATCGGTTAAAAGGAGCAGACCATTGAGTTCACAGAAGCCCGACTCAGACCGAAGGCATACGATCGCAGTTCTAGTTGATAACGAACCTGGTGTGCTAGCAAGAGTGATAGGCCTTTTTGCTGGCCGAGGGTATAACATTGAAAGTTTAACAGTTTCTGAAGTAGACGCTGTTAGAGGATACTCTCGTATTACGATCGTTACTTCCGGTACTGATATGGTTATCGAGCAAATCAAAGCTCTTTTAGATCGTTTAGTTCCGGTTCACATGGTTGAAGACCTTACCGTTCAAGGTCCCTGTCTAGAGCGGGAGTTGGCTCTCGTTAAAGTTGTAAACGCCGGGGAAAGCCGTATTGAAGCGCTCCGCATAGCTGATATGTTTCGAGCACGTGCCATCGATAGTACACTAAACAGCTTTGTTTTTGAACTGACTGGAAGTCCAAAGAAATTAAATGCTTTTATAGAGTTAATGTCGGGGTTGGGAAAGACGGAAATCACCCGTGGAGGGGTAGTTGCAATGGCGCGCGGGAGCGGAATTGGTTTACAGAATGCCAAAAGTTAAATAGCAATGGCGTTTTGTCCTTGGCGAGCATATATTACCCACTTTGGATTTTGGTTTATTAGCATTTCGTGATAACGTACTAGGTTGAGATGTGAAATTACCCCTTTGGTTTCGAAATATGTATAGACGTCTGAAACCTAGTTGAAATATTTCATTAATGGACTGAGTTAAATGTTTACTGATCTCTTTGGACTTTTATCGGCTGACATGGCGATAGACTTGGGTACAGCAAATACTCTTGTTTACGTTCGTGGCCGTGGCGTGGTTGTAAATGAACCATCAGTAGTTGCAATTGCCACAGTACGTGGCAAAACCCAAGTTTTGGCAGTTGGAGATGAAGCAAAACGTATGCTTGGTCGGACCCCTGGTAACATCCAAGCAATACGACCTTTGAGAGATGGTGTGATAGCCGATTTTGAGGTGGCAGAGGAGATGATAAAACACTTTATCCGTACGGTTCATAATCGGAGAACATTTGCTAATCCACAAGTTATTATTTGTGTTCCGTCAGGTTCTACGGCTGTCGAGAGGAGAGCCATACAAGAATCGGCTGAAAGTGCCGGTGCCAGGAGAGTCTTTCTTATAGAAGAACCAATGGCTGCGGCAATAGGTGCAAATTTACCTGTCACTGAACCGACTGGTTCAATGGTCGTAGATATAGGCGGAGGTACTACGGAAGTAGCGGTCCTCTCGCTGGGAGGCATCGTCTATTCAAGGTCAGTAAGAGTCGGAGGTGACCAGATGGATGACGCAATAATAGCCTATATAAGGCGTAATCATAACTTACTCGTTGGGGAGAGTAGTGCTGAAAGGATAAAAAAAGAAGTTGGCTCTGCTTGTCCAGTCAATAAATCTGACCCTAGCACTTTTGATATAAAGGGTAGAGATCTTAGAGATGGTGTTCCCAAGGAGATCGTTATTGATCAGAATCAAATAGCAGAGAGTTTAGCAGAACCAGTTAGCCAAATAGTTGAAGCAGTAAAAGTCGCATTAGAGCAAACGCCGCCGGAGTTGGCTGCGGATATTGTTGATAAGGGCATCGTTTTAACCGGTGGGGGTGCACTTTTAGAAAATATGGATGTCGTTTTGAGGGAATCGACTGGACTTCCTGTATCCATTGCAGATGAACCATTATCATGTGTTGCGTTAGGGACAGGAAGATGTTTGGAAGAAATGAAAGTGCTTAGGAACGTTTTGATTGGCGCTTATTAGGCTAACTCAAAAGTTGGGATTCAGAGGTTATACAATGGCTAGAAAACCAGTTCTATTTTCAAGTCTTGTCAAACCAATTAAAGCCTGGTGGCAAAGGATTTTCTTTTCTGTAGGTATAGTGGCCTGCACCCTTTTTTTATTAATGGACCGTGGAGAAGTAGGTTACGTTAGGGAAATTCGATTAAGCTTAACAGACGCCCTTATGCCAATAACACAAACCATCTTTCATCCAATTAAATCTTTCTCTAAATTTGTCGATGACTTTAAAAGCTTGAGCCAAGCTCATGAGAAGGTGAGGGTTCTAGGGGTACAAGTGAGGGAGTTGCAGGCGGAACTTATTATGACCCGAGGCCTGTTAACTCAAAACAAAAGGTTGAAAGAGCAAACGAATTTTGTAGACTTTCCTGATACAAGAATAATTACTGGGCGTGTGGTTACTCATTCGGGAGGGCCTTTTGTAAAAAGTATGCTGATTAACATTGGCCAAAATAATGGTGCTCGCTTAGGACAGGCAGTTATGTCCGAATTTGGGCTTGTAGGTATTATTGTCGAAGTGGCAACCAGTTTCTCACGCGTTCTCCAGATTACAGATATTAACTCTCAAATACCGGTCGTAACGGAGAATACGCGTGATCCGGCTATCATGGCGGGTGACAATACCAAATTTCCCAAACTGAAATTTATACCGAGTGATTCCCTCATAGCGGTTGGGGATAGGATCGTGACATCTGGGCATGGAGGGGTTTTACCACCGGATATCCCTATAGGCCATATAGCAGAGATAAATGCTACAAGTGTGCATGTTAGCTCGTTAGTGGATTGGGACCGATTAGATTATATTAGAATTTTAGATTACCGTTTCGCGGACAATCTATCTCAGTACTTAAATAATCCATTAGACTAGTCTAATGCGTCTCGTCTTTTCTCAAGGTTTTTTTGAAGGTTTTAAAAAAATTGTCCCTGAGCTTTCGATCTTATTTCTAGCAATCTTAAGTGTACAACCTCAAAGTCTTTTGGGGAACTCGGTAATTTCACCATTTCTTTGTTTATCGGCAGTTTTTTATTGGTCACTTCATCGTCAAGGTCTCTTCTATGTCATAACACTGATTATTTTAGGCATTATTTCAGACATACTTACTGGTGCAAGCTTAGGCTTCACTCCAATTTTATTCCTCACAGTTTTTACTATTTCGTCTTGGCAGAGAAAAAACGTTCTTTTGAAACCTTTTCATCTAATCTGGGGAGCGTTTAGCTTGGTTTCTGGACTTACTTTTGTAATCGCTTGGGCAATAACTTCTATTGTTTCTTTTCAATATGCGGTCGTTGGACCGTTTGCCACACAGTATTTTATGACAGTGATAACCTTCCCCCTATTGGTTTGGCTATTATCCCATATCCAAAAAGCAGTATCGGTATAACCAAGGTCTTCAAAATGAAGCAACGTGAACATAAGAAAATTCAAAAGCTTATAAGTAGACGAACAGCTATTTTGGGCGGTGTAAAGTTCTCCCTTTTCGCTGCGCTTGCGGGTCGGTTATATTTTCTTCAAATTGAAGAGGCAGAGAAATATCGTACCTTATCGGAAAATAACCAATTTAATTTTGAGCTTTTGCCTCCCATTAGAGGGCGAATTCTTGATCGCAATAGCATCCCACTTGCCACTAATAAAGATAATTTTAGGCTTGAAATAGTGTCAGAGCAGACAAAAGATGTCGCTGAAACTTTAAGAATGCTCCAGGAAATTATCAAGGTCAGTCCAGACTCCGTGGAAAGAATATTAAGTGAAACAAAGAAAAAGCGTAGTTTTGTTCCGGTGCTAGTGTCTGAAAATTTGTCGCGTGAAGATGTAGCGAAGGTAGCAATTCAAACACCCTATTTGCCAGGTATAAAAATAGATATTGGCCAAACGCGTCATTATCCTTTTAGAGAGTTAGCGGTTCATCTTACGGGCTATGTTGCGACTATTTCACAGTCAGAAAAAACGGGTGATCCAGTGCTTGAATTGCCTGGTTTTAAAATTGGTAAGAGCGGTATAGAGAAGTCGTTTGATTCAAAAATGCGGGGGAGAGCTGCGCAAAGGCAAGTTGAGGTAAATGCGTTGGGTAGGATAATACGAAAACTTCCTGGCGAAGAAATCCAAATGGGTCGTGATGTAAAACTGACGATTGATATCGGCTTACAAAGTTTTTCCACCAAGAGGTTAGCTCAGGGCAATTCAGTGTATATTCCAGTCGACGACCCTCGTGTTCAGCGGGCGTTGGATGAGGGTCGAAATTTACCACTAGGAACGGATCCGGTGAATGGTTCTGTTAACATTGATGACAGAGGTAATGTGTTGGCACCAGAAAGCGGTGCTGCTGTTGTCATGGATGCATTTAATGGGGATGTTTTGGCACTAGTATCCACTCCTGGTTTTGATCCAAACTCATTTTCAAGTGGATTGAACGCGGCTGATTGGGAGAATTTACTTTCTAATCCAAGGTCACCGATGACAAATAAGGCAGTTTCTGGGCAATATTCACCTGGGTCTACTTTTAAAATGATCGTGTGTCTGGCTGCATTAGAAGCAGGTGTCGCACATCAAGAAACAAAAGTACAGTGCCCGGGAATGATTGAGTTTGGTGATGGTCGTTTTCATTGCTGGAAGAAGGATGGCCATGGTTGGTTAAATATGGTAGACGCCATTGAACAAAGCTGTGATATCTATCTATATGAGCTGGCAAAACGTGTCGGTATTAAACGTATAGGAGAAATGGCTGCGCGGTTTGGCTTTGGAGAAACTTTTAATTTTGGTCTACCTGGAGAAAGCCGTGGCCTTATACCTACACCCGCTTGGAAAAGGAAAACATTTGGTCAGGCCTGGCATGCAGGTGAAACACTGATTACGAGTATTGGACAAGGTTTTATTCTTTGTACGCCATTGCAGTTGGCGGTAATGACTTGTCGCTTAGTAAATGGAGGGCGGCCTCTTTCGCCTAAATTGCTGCAAAATGAAAATGCAAAAACTCTAGAACCTAAATCTCTTCAATTAAACCCTCAACATCTTCGGACAGTACTAAAAGGTATGGATAAGGTGGTAAATGGATCCCGAGGAACGGCGCGAAAAGTTGTTAATCAGAATATGAAGTTTCAGTTTGGTGGTAAGAGCGGCTCCGTGCAAGTTAAGAGAATATCTCTAGATGAGCGTGAAAGTGGTAAACTTAAAAATAAAGATAGGCCATGGCATGAGAGGGATCATGCTATGTTCGTCGCTTTTGCACCATTAAAAGCACCAAGGTATGTAGCTTCGGTGGTAGTCGAACATGGTGGAGGTGGTAGCACCATGGCGGCCCCCATAGCTCGAGACATATTAGCCGAGACATTAAGGTTAAATCCAAGCAAATTATGAAATATGGATAGGCTCATAAAAGAGGTAATTGGTATAAGACTTAATGAAAATAGCGCATTCAGAAACCACTAAACTCCCGCTTATGTATAAACTGAGGCGCATTAATTATAGCTTAATCATATTAGTTACTGCGTGCTGCGGTATTGGTTTTGCTATGCTTTACTCAGCGGCCGGTGGTAATATTGAGCCATGGGCGCAACGCCACCTAGTAAGGTATTTTGTTGGACTTTTAGTAATTATCATCCTTGGGGTAATCAACATAAGGTTCTTTTTCAAGGGAGCATATATCTTTTATGCTATTTCAATAATGCTTTTGTTGTATGTTGAGCTCGCTGGGGAAATCGGCATGGGAGCTCAAAGATGGATCGACCTTGGACTTATAAGACTTCAACCTTCGGAGCTAATGAAGATTTCGGTAGTGATTGTATTAGCACGCTATTTTCATATTCGCTCCTACCATGAAATTGGCAACCCACTGCATCTAGCGATCCCCGTATTTTTAGTTTTATTACCAGTTGTATTAGTCATCAAACAGCCAGACTTAGGCACGGCTGTTATGATAGCGTTGAGTGGGCTCGTTATATTCTTCATCGCTGGGGTGCGGATTTGGAAGTTTCTATTGTCGTTCTTGGGCGGGATCGCTCTGGTACCTATTATTTGGCAATTTCTTTTGGAATATCAGAAAAAACGTATTCTCACATTCCTCTCCCCTGAAACTGATCCATTAGGGGCGGGATATCATTTAATTCAGTCAAAAATTGCTTTAGGTTCAGGGGGGCTTTATGGAAAAGGATTTATCCAGGGGTCTCAGAGCCACTTAAACTTTCTGCCTGAAATACAAACGGACTTCGTATTTACTATGTTGGCTGAAGAATTTGGACTCTTAGGTGGACTCGTTGTCCTTTTGTTGTTTTTTCTTATAACCTGCTATGGGTTTATCCTTAGTTTTTTCATGGTAAATAAGTTTGCCAGATTACTTACGATCGGGCTGACAACTACTTTATTCTTATACGTTTTCATTAATATTGGGATGGTTATGGGTTTGTTGCCAATTGTTGGTGTGCCTCTCCCCTTTATTTCTTATGGAGGTTCTGCTCTTTTGACATCTATGAGTGCTATTGGCTTAATTATCTCGTGCCATGTCCACCGAGACGTCATTATGGGTCGTTTTTCGGATGAAGAGACTTAATATGGGCTGTTAGGAAAGCTTCGTTGTAAAATATCGTTATACTTCCTATACTCAGCCCTTGCGAAATGGGGCGCATAGCTCAGTTGGTAGAGCAGCTGACTCTTAATCAGCGCGTCCAAGGTTCGAGTCCTTGTACGCCCACCATTTTCAGCAACTCAGGGCTTTTCGCTTCGTTAATTGCGGCGTCCTACTATTTTTTCAAACTATAAGAGATATCCTCTCTATCTAGAGTTTTGGGGGAAAGCCCACGTCTTCTTAGTTCATCTTTCTTTATTTTAGAGTTCGGCGTTTTGGGTAAGTCATTAAAAAACTCAACATACCTCGGGACACAAAAGTGTGGCATTCGGGCGGCGCAAAAATCCATAAGATCCACTAATTTTGGAATGGGATGGCCTTCCTTTAATACTATGCACGCTAACACTTCGTCCTCACCTCCCTGATCAGCTTCCACTGCCACTGCTGCTGCTTCCACGATTGCTGAATGCTCAAGTAAGATAGCTTCAACTTCGTAAGACGAAATATTTTCACCGCGTCTTCGAATTGTATCCTTGATACGGTCCACATACCAAACGAAACCATTGTTGTCTTTTCTTCCGGCGTCCCCCGTGTGGAACCACATGTTGCGCCAAGTCTCTATCGTTTTCTCTGGCATTTTATTATATGCCTGCATAAAGCAGAAAGCTTCCTTGGGTCGGACTAAAATTTCACCTACTTCCCCTACGGGTAATTCTTCGTCATTATTTGGGTCGGCTATTATTACCTCGAAATACTCTTCCCAAACTTTTCCGGAGCAACCTGCGATGTCAGGAGCATCAAATGGGCGACTTACGGGGATATTACATTCTGTCATCCCATAGGCTTCGAAAAATTTTGGTATCTTAAAACGTGTCCTGAGCTTATTAAGCGTTTGATCAGAAACAGGGAGCGCACATACCATTCTTAGTTGGTTCCTACCATCAGAGTCACAAGCTGGTTGTGCTAAAACGAAATCGTTCATTGCTCCTAATAGATTAGTTAATGTTATCCCATAGTTCTTGATATCCTCGAGCCATTTTGATGCACGAAAAGTTTTTGTAAGAACAGCACTGGCCCCAGCTATCATTGTGCCATAGGTCATCATTGCGAGGCCCTGAGCATGAAATAATGGTAGGGTGATGTAATATTTATCTGATGTGGTTATCCTCATATGGGTATGCAGGCATTCTCCAAAAAGAAACAAATGAGCATGTGGCATTAGCACACCTTTGGACGGTCCTGTTGTGCCGGAGGTAAACATGATCGCTGCAATATCTCGGTAAGTTATCTCTATTGAAATATTGTTAGGTTGACCCGTCATTATATCTTGAAATGACTTTAGCCTGACGCGCTTAAATCGAACCTCCTTTGCAGCACCTATAACATAGATTTCCTCGAGGGTTGGTAAGTCATCTTCTATATCCACAAGCCATTCCAAATATTTGTCTTCGAAAACGCCGACCCGACAGTTTGTGTTTGTCAGTACATGCTTTAAAAAGTTTCCTTTAAGTGCAGTATTTATTGCAACTGGTATAGCGCCAATTCTACTAAGTCCAATCCAGCACCATAGATATTCCAGGCAATTGTCGAGCATAAGCGCGACGTTCTCACCAAATGCTACGTCACGTTGGATGAATGCATTTCCAACACGATTACTTAATTCGTGGGCCTGTCTGTATGTATGCATTGGCCCGTCTTCAAATTGAATAAAGGGTAGATCGCCATTTCGTTCAGACTGCTTTTGTAGTACTTTTCCAAGCACCCAGTCCTGTTTTTCAAAAAGCATTGGAAATAACTTTCTTCTATAAATATTTATAAGGCAAAATTAAACCTAATTAAATGTACACGGTCAAATGAACTGTTAATTGTTGTGAATAGTATTCCTAAATGGATATTATCTCGGCTGTACCTTTTTCATATTTAGTTTCTCCCACTCTAGATTCTTGTCATCCTCCAAATCTTCTAAGGGGCCATCAAAAAACTCCTTCTCAAACCAGGTAACAAATTCAGGATCTCTTGCCTGTCGCCATATTCGCCACGTAGGCTCTCCCATTTTAGTTTTCATCAAGCCTGTCTTCAATAAAGTCACTCTCATTTGGAGATGTGTGCTGTCCACCAATTTTTGTCTGTGCTGGTCATACGTATCAAACAAATCTACCAAGATAGTGTTGATCCAAAGCGTGATCCGCCAATATTCGTAGTCTTCTAGATTAGCACCAGACCAGTCTTTAGAAAGAAATTTTGAGAACTCTTTATCTTTTGCAGATAAGAAATACCTTTCATACAGTCTTGATATCAAGCCATGACCAAATTGAGCACGGACGACTTTTGTTGTCTGAGACACCTCTCTTGCTAGATAAACAACCGATGAAATTACTGCGATGCCACTTAAAATTTGAACAATCCCTAAAATGTTTTCCAAAACCATTTCCCTAATCCTCAGTAAGATACCACTTCTAAAATTGTAGAGGAGCAAATAGAATTCAGCAAAGGAAGTAATTTCTAAGCCATCACTAATGGAATAAAATTACTAATCTGTAGATATTTCAATTTAGTGAACGTATTTTCTTGTCTCGATCATGTAGATCAAATTTCCTGGAGAAGATTGATGGCCTACGAAACTCAAAAGATCTTGGATCAAAATAACGAAAACCACGTTTTTATCCCAAAGCCGGAATATACGAAAGGGCAACCTGCGCCGATAGCGGCAAATAATGGTCTATCTTTTATGTCCTTTGATATGAATAGTGACGGTGGAAGTACGGCTGCAACAGCGGCTGCCCTGGATCAAATCAGAGATTCAAAGAATGTAAACTCCGAGTTAGATATTACCCCTGACCCTAATGGAGGCATTAGAACCAAGTGGGGATTGGGATTCATGGAATATGATCAATGCGTTGCTTATATTAATAAGAATAAATTTGATGTTCCAGAAGGCGGTGTTGCATTACCTCTTCGCTACAGTATTAATGAACAACCGTCATATTCTATAGTTCCGTCGAATGCGCTTTGGAAAGACCCTAATAGAGCTGAAGATGCAAAAGCCTTGCGTCAAGAGGAGGAAAAGAATAAATCGCTAGCACTATATTTTCCGAAAGTTCTGAAGGATGCCAGACGGATTTCTGAGTATTATCCAGGATTATCTCCGACTACGCCGGAATGTATGGATAAATTAGGCGTCTCCCTAGCGCATTGCCAATCGGAATGTAAAAACTTCTATGATGCTCATGAGGTCGAAAAGGTATTTTATCCAGAAATAGAACGACTGCTTTTAGAGTTCTTTCCCGATGCAACTGACGCGCTCGTTTATAATCATGACGTTTTTGACAAGGACTACCAGGGGGACCGAACAGAGGATCAAGATAATAAAAATCCAGGAATAAATGCAAATTACGTTAACCTTGTTCACAACGATTTGAATGACAATAGTGGACGTCTTCGCTGTCAGGAGCTACTAACCAAAAATCTTAGAAACTTTGGGCGTGAACAAAACTATTCGGTATCTGAGGCTGAAGAGAAAATGTCTCGGCGTTATATGTCAATTAATTTGGCGAAGCCGATGGAAACTGTTGAGCAATATCCGTTTGTTTTATGTGCCTGGCCATCTTTTGCAGACCAGCCATACATAACTAACTATAGAGTCTATGACGACAGAGTGGGTGAGACAACGAGGTTCACTCACAGAGATGACCATGAGTGGTATTGGTTTCCAAGGCAAACATCGACAGAAGTTTCAATGTTGAAATGTTATGACTCCGTAACGGACGGATCAGTGTCAAGGTGGTCTTTCCATAGTGCGTGTATTGATCCAACTGCTGCAAAAGATGCTGCTTGCAGGAAAAACGTGGTCGTACGTTCCTACGTCTTCTTTTAGAGCGGCCGGAAACATTAGAGTTTTAATAAAATGTCTGGCGAACTGGCAGGCCTTAATTTAGGAGTTTATTAAGTTATGACAAATGCTGTTGTCGAGTGGTTGAATGAACAACAAACAGGCATGGTAGAGTTGCTGTCAGATATCGTAAATATTGACAGTAATAGCTTTGATAAGGCTGGAGTTGACAAAGTAGCTGATCGACTGCGTTTGTTTTTTGATGATCATGGCATCCAGCATGATACTATTTCTGTGGAAAAACACGGTGATGCGCTGCGAGCAGTGGTAGCAGGAGGAAATGGTAACCAGCCAATACTTCTTTGCGGGCACCGCGATACTGTTTTTGCTGACGGAGAAGCCGTAACACGTCCTTTTGAAGTCCGTGACGGCCGAGCGTATGGTCCAGGGGTTGCTGACATGAAACCCGGACTTGTGATTAATGCTTTTATACTAGCAGCCTTTGCTAAATTTGGAGGTCACCCTAATCCAATTGTGGGATTGTTCACTGGAGATGAGGAAATAGGATCACCAAGTTCTCAGGAGATTATTATATCAGAGGCGAAAAAAGCGCGTTTGGCTTTCAATAGTGAACCGGGCAGGCCAAGTGGGAATATTGTTACCAGACGCAAAGGTGGTATTTTTTGTCACTGCGATGTTAAGGGGGTTGCTGCTCATTCAGGTGGTTTTTATGAAGATGGTCGAAGTGCCATTGAGGAATTGGCGCGTAAAATACAGAGTTTGCATGCCCTGACAGATCTGGATCGAGGAATAACAATTAATGTTGGCTTAATTTCTGGCGGTCAATCTGTGAATACGGTTGCTGCTGATGCAAGCTGTGACATAGATATCCGATACCGAGCTGATGCGGATAGAGCCTACATATTGGAAGAAGTTGAAAAAATTTGCAGTAATACAAGCGTTGAGGGGACAAGTTCAGAAATGTTGGTAAAAGGCGAATTTCATCCACTAAACCCCTCGCCACAATCTAATGAACTTTTTGACATTTATTGTGATGTTGCCAAGTCAGAAGGTGTAAATATTGAAGGGGAGCATTCGGGAGGCTGCGCTGATAGTGGTTTTATAGCTGCGGCTGGTACTCCGGTGATTTGCGGCGTTGGCCCAGTGGGTGGAAATTATCATCGGCCAGATGAATGGATGCAAGTGAGCAGTCTCTCCGAACGTGCTCGCTTCATAGCAAAAACCATCCAGAAATTAGCGGAAAAAACAACCACTACCAATTTGTAAAACCGTCAAATTCATGCAGCTATTTGCCTTGAGTCATATTTCTTAAAAAAATACAGTAAGTGTTATTTAGAAGCGTTGCCCTTTATAGCATTAGCAAAGGCTGTGTAAGTTATCGATCCATCTGCATTCGATGGTAAATCGTTCTGAACTGCCTCCCTTACATCAGCTAAAAGAGTGGTAGGTAAGTTTGACAATGCTGCCTTGATACTGGCTGAATTTGTTGTAATCGACCAGAAATCATCGAAATTATTAAAACGTCGAGAAACCTTTATCACTTCAGTTTCAATATCTGACAATTGAAACTCTGTCCACAGAGAGCGTAATTTAGCCATTTTGGAAATATCTGAGCTAGGTGGAAGTGGGAGTTCAGCCCCCATTTTTTGCAGTTGAGCTTTAATAGGCTCGGGAGGAAACCCACCATTATGAATATCCCATACATAAGCAGAGATGCTGGCGCCTGGTCGTGTTACCCGGAGCATTTCAGCAACACCTCTTCGCGGCTCAGGAACAAAGAATAGTACTAATGCCATCGTTGCCGCATCAAATTCATTTTCTCCAAACGGTAGTTCCATAGCATCAGCTTTTCTAAATTCTGCTGTTTTAAGGGAAGACCGTTGCTGCGCAAATGCCAGTTGGTCCTCTGACGGATCAACACCGGCGAGGTAACTTGGCGCACAACTCAACATAAGCTGTTCTGTAAAAGCTCCTCCTCCACAACCTATATCAAGCCATCTTTGTCCTTTCTTAGGGGCCAACCACTTTAAAAATTTGTCTCCCACAAGCTGGCTCCAAAAACCCATCATCTGATCATATCCGGAAGCATCTTCGAATTTTATTTTTCCTTGACTCATTAATTGGTCTTTCTGGTAAGTGGCAGATTGGCTGAATTCGGACTTCAACCTTATCCGCTGATTTTAGGTCGGTTTCTGAAATCTAGCAAAAACTTCTGAGTATTAGGATCAAACTTTTGTTTCTTTATATTTGTTGACGGGCGAGTTTGGCGGCATCAACGAGAATATTTAATTTTTTAAGAGCATCTGCATCATTCATCATTACTAAACCACAATCTGGTGCGGCTTGGAGCCTAAATGGGTCAATATATTCGCTTGCCTTTAGCAATTGAGCTGCCACCTCTTTCGGATCTTCCATAACCTCAGCGCTATTAAAAACACAGCCAAAAATCACGGTTTTAGAAGGGCAATTTTTCAAATAGCTCGGGTCAAGATTTGCTCCTGCAAACTCAAGTGCTAATTGATCAACATTCGATTTCTCGAGGAGGGAAATAATTGTCTCATAGCTATTATTAATTGGCCGTGAAAGTCCTGGTTGGGGATATCCGTAACAGACATGTACGGCAGTCTTGCATTGAATTCCTCTCACGCAGATATTAAGAGCCTCTATCCCCCATTCTTCAACTTTATTTGGCAACCGGCTAAACCGGGGTTCGTCGAATTGAATAACTTCTGGTTTTAATTTATCTAAAAGTTTTGCTTCCTGATTTATTGCACGGGCCCATGCAAACGCCATCTCACGTTCATTTCCATAAAATTCATCAACGGTAGAATCAACAACCGTCATTGGTCCCGGAAGCGTAATTTTTACGGGTTTTTCTGTTTTTTGAAGCGTAAATTCTAGGTCTTTGACTATTAGTGAATTTTGATGAGTTATCGGTCCAACGCAGCGACCAGCTAAAAGTGTCCTGCGCCCGCCTGCCATCTCTTTTGGTTTAAGTTCCTCGTAATCAAAACCGTTCATATTTGAGGTTAGGTATGTAACATAATTTTTTCGTCTCTGTTCCCCGTCTGTAATGATGTCCAACCCAGCCTTTTCTTGGAGATTGATTGCAATAATAGTTGCATCGTCTTGCGCCGCAGACAAAAGTTTCTCTGGGAGCATCCAGGTCCCGCCTTTCCCATAATGGTCGTGCTTTCCATCCAGGCCAGCCTGGTTGCTAAACAACCATGATCGTCTCGGCATACTGCCAATACCTGTAGTGAGAAAGGCTGTCATATACTACCTATCAGAATTAATATTAAAATGTTTGTGCTTCTCTATTGTTACCCAAAAGGGTTTTTTGATAAAGCAGTTGGAAGCCACGTCGATAATTCAGGAAACAGCACAACTAATCCAGTTACGATTAGGTCTGATATGAAAAAAATCATTGCCCCCCTCAGAACTGTTTGGATTGGTATCTTTGCTATCCCACTCACTGCATAGAGGTTAAATCCTACTGGGGGCGTTATAACGCTGAGTTCTACGCCCATGGTAACAACAATACCTAAATGGATCGGATCGATGCCAAGTGCATTAGAAACAGGAAAGATCACAGGCACAGTCAGAAGGATCATTGCAATCCCATCCAAAAACATTCCTAAGACTATCAGAAGAGCAAGATAACTGAAGAGAAATGGTAGTGGTTTAAGGTTCATCTCAATGACCATTTCGGCTAGGTCTTGAGGCCACGCCATATTTGCTGCGACGAATTGGAATACTCCTACACTGCCGACGAGAAAAAAGACAACAGCTGTTAAATTCATTGATCGTGCTGCTACTGGTAGTAACTCTTTAAGAAATTCACGGCGCTTCGATATGAAACCGTATGCCAGTGCATAACCGCATGCCGCGGCGGCCGCCTCTGTTGGGGTAAAAAGTCCACCATAGAGTCCGCCCAAAACTAATACTGGCATTCCTAGGCCAGGTATAGCCGCCACGGTGCTGGTTACCAATATACTGACGTCAAACTTCCCTCTTACTAGCGAGGGCACGCGTGATGCTGCGATGATTATTATTATATACATCCCGAGCGCCAGCAGTAGTCCGGGAATAACGCCCGCCATAAAAAGTCGAACTATAGATGTCTCCGTTGCAACACCATAAATGATTAGCGAGAGGCTAGGCGGAATGAGAAGACCAATGCCGCCCCCTGATGCTACAATGCCTGCTGACATCCAATCTGGATATTTTCGTTTTCGCATTTCGGGTATTGCTATTAAGCTCATGGCGGATGCAACGGCAACACTCGAGCCGGATATCGCACTGAACATGACGCAGGTAGTAACCGTCGCTAATCCAAAACCACCCCGTATCCAGCTTACTAAAGCCTCAGCAAATTGAAAGAGTTGTCTAACCATGCCGGTTCGTTCCATCAGGAACCCTGCAAATATAAAAAGTGGCACTGCCATCAGGCTGTAGCTTTGGAGGAAATTAAAGAAACTAAGCCCAACCGTTTCAACATTTAACATCGGATCTAACATAATAAAGATCATGCTACCCGCGCATAATGCGATGCCGATGGTAACGCCAGAACCTAATAACCCAAGTAGACTAAATAGAAATGTACCCATCTTGTACTCGAATCTGATCTATTAATTGAAAAATATTATTTAAAGAATTGGACCTGAGTCCTCCTCTTCTTTTTGCATGCTAGGTAACCCAGGCAATCCAGCTAATAGTTTAACCTCATTCCATAATTGAAAAAGGAAACTAATACCAAGAAAGCCTATGCTTATTAAAAAAGTGAGGAAAAATGGCCACATAAGGAAATAAAGGCTCTCGGTTTTTCGCTCTTCGTTTATCAAGTAAATTAAATGCTCGCTGCTTGTCCATACAATATAAGCACATATCCAAACAGCGAGAACCTGTCCGAATATTTCAGCAAGGCTCGCAACCAGTCTTCCAGTTTTTCCACCCTTTTCCCTTAGTAATAAAAGTAATGCGCTTACTCTAAGATGAGCTCTGCGAGCTTGAGTGATCCCAAAAAAAAGAAAAATGCCAGATAGTATGCCAAAGGTGACGAGATCTTGTTGCCATTCAAAAGAGACACCCAAAACATACCGCCTTACTACCTCTAGAATAGCAAGTAATGTTAGGCTTAGAAGAAGTATAGCTGATAGATATTGTAAAAAATTGTCCTGAAAGAGGCGCCATAAGTCGTATAATTTGTTCATAAAACAACCTAAAAGTAATAGCTGGGCCTAGACGGCCCAGCTTAAATTTTCACTTTTGTTATTATTTTTTCTTTTTACTTAATAGGTCCTTATACTTCGAACAGTCCAGTTTGTAGACAGGATCTGTGCCAGGACCAAATTTTACTGACGCGGCTTTTCCATCTTTTAGAAATCGGTCTACCCAAGCGTCTGCATCGTCGGGTAGTTTCTCTTTCAAAAAGTCGGCTACGTTAGTTCCAATTGCTTTCTGGAGAGGAGCGGCCTCAGCAGCGGTTGCTTGATAAATACCCGGTTTAGATGGATCTGTAGTTTTGTATTTATTTATAGCAAACTGATCATTACACCAATTGAGCTTATTTTGATATACAATGGTTTCATTGATGAGAGAACGTATTTTATCCTGCGTTGTTTTGTTCAGTTTACTCATCCATTTTGAACTTGCTCCAACCCAATAAGTATCAAAAGCTACTGTAGATATTCCAGCTATGGTGTAGAACGGCGTTTGTTCCGTTATAGCACGCCAACCACCAATCGACGTAATGACGCCATCGATAACACCGGACTCGAGCGCACTAGGCACGTCACCAAATGACATCACCACCGGAGATGCCCCCCAAGAGGATACTGTAGGATTAACACCAGCCGCAAACGTGCGGATTTTTCTATCTTTCATTGTATCGAGAGTTAAGAGGCGCTTCTTACCTGCCATGCCTAAAGCGAAGGAAATATCTGCAAATCCAAACATTTCAATGTTGTGTTTGTCTTTTAGGCGTTTTTGCAGCATTTTACCAGTTGGTTGATTGATAAGGTCGTGGACTGCACCTGCTGTGGTTAGTACCCCAGGTTGTCCAACTATACTTAACCAAATATCAGTCGCAGCTGTTTTACCAGATACCAGCCAACCCATTTCCAAATTACCTTGGCTCATCGCAGTCATGGCATCAGGGTCCTTATAAAGTGCGCCAGCGTAATAGATGCGAACTTTACTTCCACTTGGAAATTCCGTTTCTACCTTCTTCTTGAACCACTCCATGGCCACTGAAGTAGGCATCGGTGGTGGTGGAATGTCCGCCGATATTCTGATAGTAACCTTTTGAAGGCCCTCTGCCTTGGCGATATTTTTTTCAAACCCGAGGGTTATCGCAAATAAACTAATTAGGCCAAGGACACTAATTTTGTTCATTATAAACTTCATGGAATCATTCCTTCCCTGTAAACTTTAGAAAGCCATTTAATCAGCGAATGGGCGAAAAGAACAAGTTATAATAAATTTCACCCGATACGTGCTAGGAATTTTGGTTTAGGGCTCAATATGGAAATAAAATTGTCGAATTTGACAGAAATTAATGGGTTAACTAAGCCTACTGGTACTAGCGCTTTAGGAATGAAGTTGGCTTTGTCCTCAGGAAAAATGAAGCCGAGTGAAGTTTTGGAAGAGTGCATTGCAAATATAGATTTGTATGAAGAACATTTAGGAGCTTGGGCATACATTAATATTGATGGCGCGCGCGAAGTCGCCCGAGAGTTGGATAACAAAAAGCCTAGTGGGGCTCTTTTTGGGATACCTTTTGCGATCAAAGATAATATTGATACGTTTGATATGCTGACAGAATATGGCACAGACATATATCTGGGATATCAGCCCGGCCGTGATGCTGCATGTGTTGCAGGGATGCGTTCATCGAACGGCGTGGCTCTAGGGAAAACGATATGTACTGAATTTGCTCACCGTCACCCTGGCAAAACAGCTAACCCATGGAATATTGAGCACACTCCAGGAGGGTCCTCTAGCGGATCGGCTGCAGCAGTTGCGAGTGGAATGGTTCCAATAGCTATTGGAACTCAAACGACAGGCTCTGTTATAAGGCCGGCAGCCTATTGCGGAGTGATAGGGTATAAACCCACTTATGGGGATTTTAATATATCCGGTGTTTTAGCGAATACGCCAAGTTTTGATACGTTAGGTTTTTTTACAAATTGCGTTGATGACTTGGTGCTTATCCGA
Source organism: uncultured Alphaproteobacteria bacterium (assembly GCA_902589475.1). GTDB lineage: Bacteria > Pseudomonadota > Alphaproteobacteria > Thalassobaculales > Thalassobaculaceae. The sequence continues at coordinate 38,079 of CACITD010000013.1, forward strand.
AAAGCCTTGCTTGATGAGAGTATACCAGAAATAAAAAAACTTTCCCTTAAAGGCGCAAGAGTTGCAATTGCTGCGAAGCCTTATTGGGAAGAGGCATGCGCCTCTAGCCAGCAGATGATAGAAGAGGCAGCCAAGGTCTTAAAAGATGCTGGTGCAGACGTCTTTGCTTTAGAAGACCAAGGAGTATTTGAAAATTTAAGTGAATGGAATATAGAAGTTTCCGGCTATGAATTTGCAAGAACGCTTGCTCATGAGCGTCGGTTAGCTTTTAACAAACTTAGCAAGATACTGCGGGATGGGCGGATGGCGGATGGTTTTCGGGTTGCGTTTTCCTCGTATCAAGCAGCAAAGAAAAACTTAGAACTACTTAGAATTAAATTTGATGGGGTGCTGAATGAGATTGATTTTATAATTTGTCCTTCTGCCCAAAGTGCTGCCCCAAAAGGGTTAGATAGTACTGGGAGTGCAGACTTTAATATGGCGTGGACGTCTCTTCATTGTCCCGTAATAAGTTTGCCGGTAGCTTTGGAGAAAAATACAGGGTTACCTTTAGGGCTTCAAGTTGTTGGTGCGCGGAATAGCGATGATCGTTTAATCAAATTTGCAGAGGCTGTTTTTAAGTGCCTAACAAGTTAAACTGCTAATCACAATAATAAAGTATAGGGAGGGGGGTGATTATGAGCCGAATAACATCAGAATTTGTTAAAACAATAGCAAGTATTTGGCATCGATTTTCTCTGGGAAATGAAGAGGCAAAAACATTGACCAACATGCTTGCTCCTATGGACGATGCAGGTGAAGAAGTATCTTCGAGTATTAAGTTTGATCTAGAGCCATCAGACTATAACCGGGCACTTGAAGAACTTGGTGATGAGGAGGGCGTTGGGTAATGACGGACTTCCTAAATTTTGACCTTTGTAAAACCTCTGAACTAGTTTCATCAGGTGAATTATCCGCGGCAGAGTTAACAAAAGCGTCAATAGATCGCGCAGAGGCGTTTCAACCAAAACTCAATTCATTTATAAGCTTAGAAAAAGATGAAGTGCTGGAAGCGGCAGAAAGTATCGATAAGAGGCTTCGACAGGGCGAGAGTGTCGGTTCTTTGGCAGGTATACCTCTGGCCCATAAAGACATGTTTTATCGACTTGGAAAAATAACAACGTGCGGATCGAAAATCAGATCAAAATTTAAAGGCGATAGAACTTCAACAGTACTCAGCCGACTTGAAAAAGCAGGAGCTCTATATCTTGGTGGATTGAACATGTCTGAGTTCGCGGTAGGTCCAATAGGAAATAATGTCCACTACGGCGATTGTTTAAATCCTTGGAACCAAGAACACACTCCAGGTGGCTCCTCGAGTGGATCGGGTGCCGCTGTGGCGTCGCGCACTGTTTATGGAGCGCTAGGTTCCGATACCGGCGGCTCAATAAGAATACCCTCAGCAATGTGTGGTGTGGTCGGGATCAAACCTACCCAGACACGGGTTAGTCGTTTTGGTCTAATGCCACTTTCATTTTCCTTTGACTGCAGTGGGCCGCTAACACGTACAGTTCGAGACGCAGCAAGAATCCTGCACATAATTGCTGGGCATGATCCTAAAGATTCGACTTCGAGCCGACGTAAAGTTCCAGATTACGAGACTGAGTGCGATAAAGAGGTTGCCTCGATGCGGTTGGGAATTCCTTCTAACTATTTTTATGATGGTCTGGACGCTGATATTGACCGTTTGCTGAGAGATACTAGGAAAATATTTGAAGGTTTAAAGGTGGAAATTGTCTCCGTTGACGTTCCAAGTCATGATCATATAAATTTAATATGGGCAGCAGCTCTTGCTGCTGAAGCATCGACAATCCATAGAAAATGGTTGCGAGACAGACCCGACGATTATGGCCCCATGGTCAAGAGGCGTATAGAATTTGGATTATATCAACCGGCTACACGGTATCTGGAGGCGTTAACTCTCAGAGAAAAGTACTTGAGAGACTACTGTGACGCCGTTTTTTCTAAGTGTGACGCGTTACTAACGCCAACTATGCCTGTTGTGGCCCCCCGTTATAAGGATTTAGATGTTGGCGGGGGCGAGAGTATGCCTGAACTTGTTTTAATGTTATCTCGTAATACACGCCCTATCAGCTACCTCGGTTTGCCGGCGCTTAGCGTCCCTTGTGGTTTTGGTGCAAAAGGCTTACCTGCTGCTTTTCAGTTGATTGGGCGCCCTTTTTCCGAAGGAAAACTTTTTAGATTAGGAAATGCGTACCAAGAAGTGACAGATTGGCACAACACGATCCCAGAAATTGTTGAATAGTGTGGGGCGGGTTCTTTAGATTATATAATACGGGTACCAAACTTTTTTAATGCTGCTTCGGAGAGCTTGAGGCCCAACCCAGGCGTATCACTCAGAGTTAGATAGCCATCCTCAATTTTTGGCGGGTTTTCGTAAAGTTCGGCTTGCAATGGATCTCGTTCAGGGTCTGTGAAGGACTCGACTATTCTGCCAGCTGGACTACCCGCAACCAGCGGTGCGTGGATGAAGCAGTCGTGGTGTGGCGCCACGTCTACGTGGTTCAATTCGCACAATGCTGCTAGCTTTCTACCTTCGGTAAATCCACCGAACATCGTGCAATCAAATTGAAGAATTTGAATCGCCTGTTCCTCTATCATCGAACGACAGCCGTAGCTCGTAATTTCACTCTCTCCGCCCGATAAAGGTATTGTAGTCTTCTGCGATAGTAACTTTAACTCTCGCCGATCGTCGGTCCATCTAACAGGTTCCTCTAACCAAGTTGGTTTAAGCGCTTCAAGTGCCTTAGCGCCTTCAATGGCGGTTTTTAGGTCCCACGCCCTATTAACGTCGATCATCAAATTGTTTTCTTCGCCGATTACATCACGAACAATCTCCATTCTGGCAATATCTTCGCTCAAGGAGAGACCACCAACTTTTCCTTTAAAACCTCTGTGTCCTTGCTCAACAAGCATTTGGATTTCTTCTCGTAGTTCCGAGTTGTCCTTTCCTTCGCGATAATAAGCACAGGTAACATAACAGGGGACCTTATCGCTGTAGCCGCCAAATATCTTATATAGCGGTAGGTGTCCGACATGCCCTAGAACATCCCAACAAGCGATGTCAACGGCTGAGGATATCCGGATTAAAGCTTCTTTCCCCCAACCATTTTCCGACGCAATTCTGCTGGATGTAAAGCCGAATAATTTCTCGTAAACAAGCTCAGGTGCAAGCGCGTCCATACCAATGATTTCATCGAGTAACCCCGACTTAACAACATTAACAATAGGTGAAATGTCCGTATAGCTGGTAGCTAAACCAAAACCCTCGGCCCCCGATTTGGTTTTTACGCGGATAAGTAGTTCATTGGCACTGGGAACTTTGAAAAGGCTTACCCAATGGGGACGCTTCTCATTGGGGACGGTTAATATATATGCCTCTACATTATCGATGATATCATCCATGCGGTTACTCCAAATTAACATCTAATCGTTTTTTAACTTCGTTTGCTGGTGGCAGGGTGCTTTCGTTGATCATTGCTCTTTAGGAAAGATATATTATCAAAGTGAGTGTTTTTTGAAGAGCAAATTTAGGTTATTATATTTCCTTTTAATCGATCTTGCTTTATGTAATCGGAAATAAAACGACATTTTAAGAGTTGGTATAGTGTCTGAGAATAATTCACAGTATGATGTGATTGTGATAGGAGCAGGTGTTGCGGGCCTCTATCAACTTTTCAAGTTACGACAACTTAAGCTAAAAGCGCTAGTAATCGAAGCAGGCGATAATGTTGGCGGTACATGGTATTGGAATCGTTACCCAGGTGCCCGATTTGACTCAGAAAGTTGGTCCTACGGGTATTCTTTCTCCAAGGAACTCTTTGAGGAATGGGATTGGCCGGAACATTTTGCCGCACAACCTGATACGTTAAGGTATCTTAATTATGTCGCCGATAAGTTTGATTTTCGACGAGATATTAAGTTCGATAGAAGAGTAGAAGCATGCGTTTTTGATCAACATAATAATTTGTGGACTGTAAGGACAAACACGAAGGAAGAATATGTAGCGCGTTTCTTGATCACAGCATTAGGGCCATTATCAGCATTTACCCTACCAAACATTGAGGGTAGAGAGACTTTTAAAGGACCAGCATATCACACTGCAAGATGGCCTCACGAGGAGGTAGACTTCTCAGGGAAGCGGGTTGGAATCATAGGGACGGGTGCATGTGCAATTCAAACAATACAAACTATAGCGAAGGATGTTGCTCACCTCACGGTTTTTCAGCGTAGTCCAAATTGGGCCGCGCCTCTTAATAATAGTGTAATTACAGAAGACGAACAGAAACAAATCAAGCAGGATTTTGAAAAAATTTTTGAGCAATGTAGAAAAACGATTGCATGTTTTATTCACGACCCAGATCCCAGGAGCACGACCGATTTGACGCCAGATGAGAGGGAAGCATTTTGGGAAAAACTTTATAAAGAACCTGGGTTTGGAATTTGGATTGGCAACCTAAAAGACATCTTAGTTGATGAGCAAGCTAATAAACTGATGACAGAGTTCGCCGCAAAAAAAATCCGTGAACGCGTAAAAGATCCTAAAATTGCAAAATTACTCACACCAAAGAACCATGGGTTTGGAACTCGAAGGCTACCTTTGGAAAGTGGTTACTACGAGGTTTATAATCAGGAAAACGTTTTGCTAGTAGATCTTAACGAGACCCCGATCACGCGTATAACAGAAAACGGCATAAAAACGTCTAATCAATTGTATGAATTTGACCTTATTATATACGCCACCGGTTTTGATGGCGTAACAGGCCCTTATGATCGGATTGATATCCGAACGTCAACGGGTCGTTGTCTTAAAGACGACTGGAGCGATTTCCCAAGAACCTTGTTTGGTATGCAGGCAGAAGGTTTTCCAAATATGTTTATGATTTTAGGGCCGCATACTTCGCGAGGTAATATACCGAGAAATATTGAAGAGGTGGTAGATTGGCAAACCAATCTTTTGGAATATACAATGAGCAATGGATTTACCAGGGTGGAGCCTAAGTCAAAGTCAGTAGACAAGTGGGAGGCCCAAGTGAAAAAAGCATCTGAAGGCCTTTTAATGAGTGGTGTTGGCTCTTGGCAAACAGGCGTAAACAGTAATGTAGCTGGTAGAGATAAACCAAGGGTTTTGGCTTATAATGGCGGAGCCGTTAAATACAGAACAGTTATTCAAAAAGTCGAGGCAAATAATTACGCGGAATTCTTTTTCGCTTAAGGCTCAAGTTTTGTATTTCGAAGTTTTATATTTGTAAGCTAAGTACGCTTTATTTGACTTGCTTGGCTATTTTTTGATCGACTTCGTCTCTCACGTAGTAAGGCTTCCCATATGGATCAAGATAGAGCTTTTTCATTTCATTGACATTAAATGGCCGTGAGCCAAGTCGTCCGAATACTGCGATCTGACCACCGGTTTCATCAACGCCTCTATCTCTATCTAATCCCTTTGACAATGCAAGGGCAGGATATTTTGTCTTTTTCCAAGCAATTAGTTCTGGTTTTGGTTCAGGACTGTATCCGTAAAAACGAGGCTGGGAGTCAGGTGAGGTAAGCTGAATAACTTTCAGACCGTTTTTCCCATCTGCTACATATGCGAAAAGGGACGCGTTAGTTGTGCCTACAATGACATCTCTTGCATCATTGATCTTTCCGTTAGCGTTGAAGAGTTTATAGAGTTTTGGCTGCTCTGGGTTTTTTACATTTATAATCGCAAGTCCCTCACTTCCTGCTGCTACGTAAGCATATGTGCGTGCAACGTAAAGTTTTTTGGGGTTTTTAAGAGCAATATGAGCTCCTAAAACAGGTTTGATGTTCTTTGGTTGTGTCGCATCAAATACTTTTAAGCCTTCAGCATCAGTGACGAACAAATAGCGGAACTGAAGCGCTGAGGCTCTTGGATCTTCCATTTCTATTTTCTGAACAAGCTTAGGTTTTAGCGGGTCATCAAGGTCTAGCACGACTAGCGAACTTGGCGTCGTGATATAGACAATATGGCCCGCCATAGTGATATGTCGCGCGCCCGTCAAAATGTTGTCTGGATTCCAGGTTAATGCTCGCTTTAAAAAGTTATTACGAGGAAGGCCGTCGGCTAAAGTGTTTACATTTACAACAATTAGACCCTCTTCCGAATCCGTTACAAACGCGTAATTGTAAATGGGGTGGAATGGTTGCTCTTGGTTTATTTTCCTCATTAAGTCACCTGTGTTTCGCTCGGGAGCGATGGCCTGATTAGTTGGGAGGGCCATGCAGGTGGCATTTTTTGATTCAACTCTGGTATCGTGGCCCAGAGGAGAAAATGGCGCCGTAATTACCCGTTGACTAAAGCCTTTGTTTGAGATCGATGCTACATCATAGACATGAAAGCCTTCGGCACCACTTGCAGTGAAAAGGTATTCACCTCTTAATGTCACACAATTAACAGCACCGTCTGCGTTGTGCGTACGACTTACTGGCAGTTCCTTATTCCGCTTTTGGTGCTCATCATACCAATCTGGATAGGCATATTTTTGTAAATAGCTCCCAATTACAGCTTGCGGCTCATCCCATTCAGTTACCTGTACTGCCTCAACGCCTCCTTCACCACCAATCCAAGCATTGTAACCAACAAAATTTACAAAATTTGTACCCTGCAATAGGAGTTGAGCCATTCTTGCATTATTGTCATTAGCAGCAGATAGATGGCAGTCGGAACAATTTTTGGTCTCTTCTTTCCTAACTGTATGTGCGAAGTGAGGCGCGAATGCTTGGCTAGAATATCCACTAGATGCGATCGGCGGTTGTTGTATGTAAAGTTTCTCGCGATTAATGTTTGTTGAGGACAGTACTAAAGCCGATGTCGACCGTATGGGGGCAATTGTATTACCTTTTGCAGTACTGTGGATTCCTAATTGAAACATTTGGTCACGAGCAACCTGTGGGTTGTAGGTCGCATAATTGCGAGTTTCTCCACCTTCATAATGATGCCGCTCTGTCTTCCAGTTGGCTTCAATTGGTAGATGGCATCCACCACAGCTCGTTGTCCATGAAAGGTGACACGTGAAACATTCCATTTCGTCTGGTTTGTGTGCTCGTTTGTCAGCGGGAACGTTCAGGCCCCAATCCATATTGTTAGGGTCTGCTTTCATAAGTTTTGCTCGCGCCGATTTAGCGTTGTAATCTTTGTGGCCGGGGTTAACGCTATCTTTAACCAATGAAACTTCCCACTCTAATCCAGGCCAAAGCGCTGATCGTTGGTAAAGCACCCCTTCTCTCCACTCAAAGCGCTTTGAGCCATCTGAGTTTCTCGTTACCCCAACATCATTGCCCCCTTCAGGCGCAGCAGGACCAGAGGTTAAAAGTGTGGGGTATTTGTCAGCGGTGCCGTGGCAGTCCTGGCAGGTTATCTCAATTGCGCTGGCCACTTCGCCATAAAGGTGGCCATTCCCATGCGTATCTTGTTCGAAATGGCAATCTACACAATGCATTCCCGCATCAAGATGTATTGACGACATATGTACGGCCTTTTCAAATTTATCAGGGTCTTCATGTGATACGATATTCCCATCCTTATCTAATAAATTTCCAGCCTCGTCCTTCTTGAAGATTGCACGGAAATTCCAGCCATGTCCGTGATAGTCAGCAAATTGAGTATTCTCTAACTTCGGATTAAGTTTTGATACTTCTTTCAAAAATTCAGGATCTGACCAAAGGCCACGAACAGCTGCCCCTTCAGGGTTCCTTTCAAGAATTTCGTGCATTTCTGCATTGCTTGGGTATCTTTGTTCTTTAGGCCACATATGTGGAGCATCCGATTCATAATCCCACATCGTGTAACCAAGAAACGAATTCACAAAAATATTAGGTTGATGCATATGACAAATCATACATTGACTTGTCGGAATGGCGCTTGTGAATTCATGTTTCAGGGGGTGACCTTCTTCTCCTTTCGGTATCGTTGGGTCGCTTGTCTGGCTCATGCCGGTATGGCCATATTTTGCATATGGGCCTGAATGCCTAGGGTCCCTGTCATTTGCATAAACAACGTGACAAGCAGCGCATCCCGAAGAACGATAGTCACCAGGTTGCTCGTTGGTGCCGAGGAACCATGTAAAGGGATCATTCAAACGTGTTTTTGTAATATTGATGACCGGAACCGAAATTCGAAGTCCTGTTCCTGGGCCCCGGTTTGACTGTTTTAGGTCTGGTCTTCCGGGTTCCTCTAACCTTTGTATTTGGCCTAGTGAATTTGGCAGCCCGATTTCGGGAAATAAGTTAACGATATTTCTTCCACCTCTTTCGAAGACCCTAAAAATATCTCCAGGCGGAATTGTTTCCCAAGCTGGAAGAGGTGCAAGTGATTCTAAAATGCCAGCAGCCTTCATCTCCTCTGTGACTGGCGTCGGGTTTTTCAGTAAAGCCCCCGTTCCATCCCTTGTGTACCCTTCGCCTAGAATATAGTTTTTAAATGGCAGGATGCCATTGTTATATGCGGCACCACCCCAAAGCATTGCGCCCGTCGCCATGAGACTGTTTTTTGCTGCTCGGATCGCTCCTGCATGGCAGGAGCCGCAAGCTTCTTCGACAATCCTATAATCACTAGGATTTACGAAACGGACATATTCTGGACTTTCTTTATTTAATAATGTGTATGACGCCACAGGGTTTGCGCTGCTTGGATAATTCCAAGTCTGCGGATATCTCGGTTGAACATGGGCTTGGTCCATTGCCGTTCGGTATGCTTTCTTGGATGGTGCACCTGAAGCTGGTTTCATAATTGATGAATTGCCGCCATGACAGTCTGTGCAACCTAGGGGTACGCCACTGTTGCGATGCATGCTTGGCTCATCCGTTGTTGTATGGCAACTGATGCAACCCTGGCTTTTAATATTGATTTGCTCAACTGGTTGCCATTTTGGGGCAGGGGGTGTGTTTACATAGGTGATATCCCGTGGTTTTTCACCGGATGCCGCAAAGCTGTGTGTAGCTGCCAAAAGGACCAAACTGATAACTGAAATTATGTAACGTAAATAAACCAACTGCTTTGCCTAATATGTAAGAATAAGGTTTGCTTGAACGGAAAAAAACGTATCATCTTGATCGCGTTGCTCACCATACAAGTCTGTGAATCCACTACCCGGAAATAAAGCTGCACCAGACAATCTAAACACGACGTTCTGAGTAAAAAATGGTCGATATATCGCAGCAACCGAGACGTCTAAACCAATTTCCTGTGCGATTTCTTGTTGGTTGCGTGCGACTTCAAGCACAGATGTATCATCAAATTCCATATAATTTACATTAGTCGAAACGCGTAATTCTGGAAGTATGTCGAAATCGGCTCCAACGCCGATCAAGCGAAGGCCAGGATTGTTGAAATTAGATTGTCCATGTTCTTTTGAAGTTCTAAGAGCCGGAAGCATAGCGTTTCTGGCAGTAGTTACTATACCGCCGCCACCAATTAAAGGGATGGTTTGCCTTATCCAAAAGTTCGTATCCGATCCGGCAATTTGTGGGTTTTCAAAAATCGCATCAAAACCCGTTTCTGTATTATCAAAAGGATCGCTGTCGCCGCTTGCATAGACTAATGAGCCGCGAAGTCGGATCCAGTCAAAATCAATTCCCGGCTCTGCCGCAAAGAAAAAGGATCTAATGTTAGCTGTTTCGTCGCTGAACGCGCTTTCGCGATTTGTACCCAGTGCTGTGTAGAATGAAGTTGTTAAATTTAGTCGGCCAAAATGACCATCGCCATTAAATCCAAGATAGCCTACGTCATAGTTGCGACCGCGCTCACTTCCAAAAGATGCCGGTCTTTCAATAAATTCGTTATCATTAAAATAGAAATCGCCACCTTCAGTATTCCGATTATAGACAGCAGTTACCTGACTTTGAAAACCCAATATAGGAAAATCTTGCCAGTAAAGGTTTGCGATAAAGATATCATCGTCCCTTATTTTTCTATTAATGTGGTTTAAAAGACTATTGGTATCTTTTTCGAGACGCCTGAACCACGCTAAATTGTATTGAAAGATATTGTTATCTCTGTCGCCAAAAAGCCTTACTCCTAGTTGGCTATCCTGGAATAAAAACCCTCTAAAGTCTGTAGAAAAAGGCTGTATGCCAATACGAATTGAGTCGAAATCGTACCTGTCTGAAACATTACGAATGTGGTAATCGAAAAAGGCTTCTTGCAACGCAATATGCCTGTCAGAACGTTCCGTTCCTAACCTTGGATCGGCTTTCAGAACTCTCACTTCTTCCACTTCAACGTGATTAAAGTTGAAAACGGGAGTTAAGCGAAACTCATAATCAGGTGGTTTGAATGCGGTATCGCCTTTTATTAGGGAGAGGCTAACAATTAAATTCTCATTAAAAACCCAGCTATCGGCCCCGCCAAAAAGATCAACGTCGTTTGCATCGCGGGTGGCTTGCACGCCTACTGGCACTGGAAAACTTCGAGGTTCAAAAACTGTGTCAGAGATGACCGCTAGATTAATAAACCAATCCTTGCCAAATAGCGGTCGATCACCCTTAAGGGGATTGCGATTATAAGGGTCGAGTACACTCTCTTTAACACCAACGCTTTCTATGATCCGCCAGCGATCTGGTACAGGTAGGAAATTTGAAGGGTCGTCGCGTTTAAGAATCGGCGGACGTTTCTTGACCGCTGATGGTAAAGGCTTCAGCTCTTTGTTTTTATCATATTCAGAAGAACCCGGCCTCTTCCTTTCAAGCGCTTGCGCAAGTTCTGTGCAAAGGCCAGCGGTTGTTGCTGAAAAAAGCAAGGTCGTTGCCGCCGCAACTGGCACCATTAGTTTTATTGTATCTTTAAAAATTACTTTCCTGAACATGGCGTTTGATCGGCTGAGTCTAAAAATGGTGCAAATGGACAACTTACATATCTTAGGCGTGTTCCATTTGCGAAGAGAAGGTCCGCACGGATACCACGGGGGGCATTACCTATCCCAGTCCCTAATTCCAATCCAGCGTTGTGTAACCCCAGGAATGAAATCATATCATCTTGATCTATACCATCCCCGGAAACGCCAAGTCCGCCAACTAAAACATTGTTCCGATAAATTGGAACACTGCCGGGAAAGATTTGAATCCCATTTGGTATCCTTGATTTGGCTGTCTCCGGTCTAAGGGGGAGTGAGGTACAACCTGATGCCGTGTCCACGCTTGAAAGCCCCAGAAGGAAAGAGCGATGGGCCACCAAATTTGCCGCTACTAAATCCAGTTGCAATCCAGTATTGAAAATACTCCATTCCGCGATAGGCTTGCTGAAAGGTCCAGGTGGTGCATTGGTCACACCGTCCGGTAAATACGGTCTTGATAAGTTTCCTCCTGATCGGTCCGCGAACGCGATGCCGTCGCCTAGCGCAGTTGGTCCTAACACCGACCTTACCTGCAACACATAGTTTCCCAAATTTCCAGCTATTAATTCATTACCTGCATTGCGATTAGAAAAAAAAGCCGCTGTTCTAGCCTTTTGTAAAGATACATCGGTCCCAAAAACCGGTCCGTCCGGGGTTCGTGCTAACCCAACAATAGCGCCATTAGTATCAACCACCGATACAGTGACATGTGCGTGATCTCCTAAAGGACGCCTAATTTGACCGCGGGCCCTAAAAGCGATTGTAAGTGCGTGTCGAATAATCGTTCTAACTTCGTTGGCCGTCATCGCTTCCGGCGTTCCTTCGGTTCCATCTCTTGGAGAGAACCTTGGTTGGTTATTGCCATCTACAAGAATGAATGCATTTAACGGGCCGTACTCTCCTGTCGTATTTGCTCTGTAACCGGAAGCGGGTGTTCCAAAGGCTGTGCCGGATCTGATTGTTCCAGCAAAATAGGTGCCTATTGCGGTAAGTCCGCCCACTGATCTATCTAGCTGGTCAAAGGGAACCGCCTCCGAAGCTTTAGATCTTAATGCGCGATAACCTCTGTCAGTAAAACGAAACGTTTTACCTTCTACGGTAATCCGATTACCCCTTATATCTACTGGAGCTTCGAAACCAACCGTACCCGCAAGAGCGATTAATTCGTCCAGGTCATTATCAAAATCGCCGATGTTTGGATCGAGACTATATAAACCGTCAGATATCACTCCAATTGCTCCAACGACCTGGTTATTTTTATATAGAGGAATGCCACCAGGATCAGCAGCTAGTCCGAGGGGAGAGCGTTTTGGACCTATTGTGACAGCGGAGCTATTTTCGGCAATAACCAAATCAGAACATGGCAGTTGACTGAACTGAACCCCAAAAAGAGGGCCGCTAGGCGAAAAGCGTTCCTTTGGATTGAAGTGTTCTTGAACGATTTGACTAGCTGTGCGTGTTGTGAACGCGTTGCCGCTGGATGACAGATAAGCCCCAGTTATTGCCTTGGCTATTGCGGCCACCGGGCCTGGAACATCTAAACGTTCTAGTCCGCCTTTTCCAGGTACCCCGTTAGGTTGTTTTGGGTCTGAAGTCACAACCACACATCCAACAGGTATATTGCTTAGGCCAACTGTGCAGTCAACACCCGCCGCATTGAATTGCCTATTCGCGCCGATCATATTGTATACGGCTAGAATGTTGCCGGTTCTATCTGATACCGCTATAGCCGCTCCAACACCTCTTGTGCGGGCTTCATGAATAGCCTGAGCTAAAACGCGCTTTACTTCATTTATCGATAGGCTTTCTTGAACCCATGCAGTGGATATTTGCAGTAAGGAGACGGTTGTGGTGACTGCAACGAGTAGTAGAAGATGAAAACAACTCTTCTTGAGGTTTAAAAGAAGTAGTCTCATGGTGTTCTTCTGCCGGATAAATCAAAAACGCCAAATTTCAATTCTGTTGCAGTACGATATGCAACCATAATTTTAATTGGAAAAAGCTCTTCGCTCAAATCATCATCTTTAAAGATTTTAAAATTAATTGCGTTGCTGCTCTTTGGACTGAATGTATCCATCAAATCGTCTAATTTGCCAGACCATGGCACCCAATATCCGAGATTAGTCCGTTGTAGCATATTTCCTGTTGGCGTGTGCGCAGTTATATGAGTTTTCAGTGGAACATCATCTCCAATTTTCACCTGTACGTTCAAACTTGCGCGGTTCGTATCAATCGTTGCGTTGGGTAAAACTGAACCCCAAGTTACGAGCTCTAGCTTCTCTGAAGCTGAACTGATCGTGGCGCCAGTTACCGAAAGGAGCAAAAAAAGAATTGATGCGACAATAGTTGTAAGTTTCAGCATCCTTATTTTTGTCCCGTCGTTGGTGACATCAGCGCAAGCTTGTCGTTGTGGAAGACATGACAACTTATGCATGTGCTAGGTATTTTATCAGAGGTTAGCTGTCCTCCGTGACAATCGCGGCAGCTTTCAATTTTTGGTAAAAGAACGTCAGAACTTGTGGAAGATTGCTCCGCGGCGTGACAGCTTTCACAGGATGCGTCCGCATGCGCTTCATGATTGAATACGGAAAGAGGTTGCCAAATATTAGTTACTCTGACGGGTTCCACTTTATAATCTGCCGTCTTATCTGACTTCCTTTGCAACTGGTGGC
>CACITD010000014.1 GCA_902589475.1 uncultured Alphaproteobacteria bacterium
GCCACAAACGTTTCCGATATCATTCAAATCTTAGAGAAACAAAAAACACCAAGCTTATTAATTGTTGACTCTATTCAAACTGTTTATAACGATTTGTTAGACGCGGCTCCCGGCACCGTCTCACAAGTAAGATCTTCAGCACATGAATTAATCAGGTTTGCAAAAGTTTCAAACACCATTCTTATACTAGTTGGTCATGTCACAAAAGAAGGAACTATAGCGGGGCCAAGAGTGCTTGAACATATGGTAGATACGGTGCTGTATTTCGAAGGCGAGACGACCAATCAGTTTAGAATACTTAGGTCGGTTAAAAATCGATTTGGTCCAACAAGCGAAATTGGTGTTTTTCAAATGATTCATACCGGCTTATCGGAAGTTACAAATCCTTCGAAAATGCTCTTAGCTGGGCGTTCGCATGATGCAATTGGAAGCTGCATATTTGCGGGTATAGAGGGAAGTCGGCCCATGTTAGCGGAAATACAAGCTTTAATAGCCCCCTCACCATTTGGCACTCCGCGCAGATCCGTAATTGGCTTAGATGGTAATAGGTTAGCAATGATCTTGGCTGTGTTGGAGGCACGTTGTAATATATCACTATCAAACAGGGATATTTTTTTGAATGTGGTCGGTGGACTTAAAATCGGCGACCCAGCTGCGGATCTTGCAGTTGCAGCAGCGCTCCTCTCATCTCTCTTTAATGTTCCTTCGCCACAAGAAAGTATAATTTTCGGGGAGATTGGTTTGTCTGCAGAAATACGAACGGTAAATTATTCGGATATACGTCTAAAAGAGGGGTTCAAGCTTGGCTTCACTAAAGCTATTATATCCCCCATTAGATCAATAAATTTGAAATCATTTGAGGAACTCGAAATGAATATTAAAGAGGTCTCCTCCCTCCACGACCTCGTTACAATCTTCAAAAATTCAAACACCCTTTTTGACGCCTCACCCTAAAATAAAATCTAAGAAACTACTACGGCACCAAAATTAATGGATATTCTTACAATAGATCCCACAGACTTGGTAATTTTGATTATTATTTTTTGTTTTGGTTTGTTCTCGCTTTTCAGAGGATTTATAAAGGAGCTGTTTTCCATTATCGGCTGGATTTTTGCAATTCTTCTGGCTATTTCTTTTACCCCGTTTGTTTTGTCAAAAATCCAAGTCGTGCTGCCATCTATCAGTTTAAGTCCGGTGATAGCTGGGGTTTTAATTGCTCTGATTGTTTATATACTTTTTAGAATACTTGGGTGTCTATTTCAAAATAGACTGGGCAAAGCTAATATAAGCGCCATTAACCGATCACTTGGATTTTTACTAGGTATCGCGAAAGGCTTTGCGCTAGTCTGTATTACTATTTTCATCACAAAGACATTCTTAAATGAGGCCGAATACCCCAAATGGTTGAGGACCTCCAAATCCCTTCCGCTCATAGAATCAACGACAATGTTTGCAGCGTCCCAGTTGCCCATGTATTTGCAGAAAAACTTTGAAAGAAAACCAATAGATAGCTTTAAAACAGAAACGAAAATGAAATTCGAAAGTCTTAACCTGCCACAGTTAAAGCAAGGGTATTCCCATAAAGACACCGTTTATAATGAAAATCAAAGACTACTTATGGACAAAAAATTTAGAAAAATTAACCCTTCCCAACAAAAACTCCAATAGTAGGTATTATTAGAAAATTTCTAACACAATTAATACACGGTATAAATATACCCCATCGCGCGAGCACTAAAAGAGGAATACATGATTACAGATAAGCATCTTGATGGAAAAGTAGCACTTGTAACTGGAGCATCGCGCGGTATCGGCGCAGCAATTGCTAAGGGGCTAGCAGCCAACGGGATACATGTAATCCTTATCGCTAGAACAATTGGAGCATTGGAAGAATTAGACGATGAAATAACCATTTCTGGTGGCTCAAGCACTTTAGTACCGTTAGATTTACTCGATTTTCCGGCGATTGAGAGACTTGGCGCAACTATCTTCGAAAGATGGGGGAAATTAGATATTCTAATTTCAAACGCTGCAATGCTTGGTAAACTTACTCCGCTACACCACTATGATCCATCCACCTGGGATGATGTAATCAACCTTAATCTTATTGCCAACCAGCGTTTAATCAGAAGTTTTGATCCGTTATTGAGACAATCTAGTCATGGCAGGGCTATATTCCTTTCGGCAACCGTAGCCAGGGTAGCGACACCCTACTGGGGAGCATATGCTACTAGCAAGTCCGGATTAGAGATGATGATTCAGATTTATGCAAAAGAAACAGAAAAGACTAATTTAAAGGTTAATATTGTTGACCCTGGCATCACCAAGACTAGTCTTCGCGCAAGCGCGTTTCCTGGTGAAGATGTAAGTAAATTAAAATCACCTAAGAGGCTCGTTCCACTTTTTCTTAGGTTATGCTCCGCTGAGAACCAGGCGCACGGTCAATTAATAAAATATGACGAGTATGACGAACACTAAAACCCAGGTACATAACCGTTTTAAAAAACTATTTTTCTCTTTTTAACTCTTTATTAATCGCCGTAGCTGCAAGCTCCAAATTTCGCAATGTCTGCTCCATTTCCTTCCTTTTTCGAAAACCGAGAAGGCCATAACCAAGAGCAAAGCGAACACCTTTTGCCCGATCTTTAATACGTTTTAATCGTACGTTATCCTGAGTTATATTTTGCCTTTCCCTCGTCCTCATCCGCTTGATATCCACTTTCCATAAACGTCTAAACTGCTTTATTTCGCCGTCTATTAATAATTTTGGAAGACTAGTTGCTTCTTTGTTTTTTATTTCCAAAGCAGAATCCGTGCCAGATTTCATTTTTTTCATGCTTAGAACTTCCTCAATTTTGTCTTTTACACAATCAAGCAAATGGATTTTTACTGGTCTTCATTAAAAGTCTAATTGGCACTCCCGGAAGCGTGAACTCCTTACGTAATTCGTTGACCACGTAACGTTTATAGGACTCAGGGACCTGATCTGGCTGATTACAAAAACATGCAAATGAAGGCGGGCGTGTCTTTATTTGTGTAATATAGCGTAATTTTAAGCGTCGTCCCTGCACTAGGGGTGGAGGATGTCTTTGGACGATCGCTTCTAACCAACGGTTGAGTTTTGCTGTGGGCACCCTTTGATTCCAAACATCATAAACCGCAAAACTTCTTTCAATCATGATATCTAAATTGGTTTTCTCTAATGCCGAAATTGGCACATAAGGAATATCTTTTACTTGCGGGAGGGAGTTTTTGACTCGCCTCTGAAGTTCTTTTAAAGCCTTATTTTTATCTCTTATTAGGTCCCACTTATTTACAGCAATCAGCAAGCTTCGTCCTTCTTCTATGACCAACCTTGCAATGTTTAAGTCCTGGCGCTCCAACATCATTGATGCATCAACTACAAGTACAACAACGTGAGCAAACCTTACCGCCCTCCACGTATCGTCTCCAGAAGCTCTTTCTAATTTATTAGCGATCCGTGATTTGCGTCTAAGCCCGGCTGTATCAAATAGATGCAGGGTTTTCTTTTCCCATTGCCATTCAATCTGTATTGAATCTCGGGTTATGCCGGCTTCTGGTCCAGTTAAGACCCTATTTTGACCAAGCAGGGCATTAATAAGTGTTGATTTGCCCACGTTTGGCCGACCAACAATCGCCAAACGCAGAATTTCACTGTCTTTTTCAACAGAGAAATTGTCTAAATCTGCAGAAGTTTTACCTATACCGTCTTGGATTTTAGCATGTGAAGTAACGTTTTTATCTTTTTCTACTAACTTCTGCTCTTTCAATCTCAAGGCTGCGTAAAGATTAGCCATACCGAGCCCATGCTCAGCGGAAATTGCTACAGGTTCCCCTAACCCAAGATTAAAAGCCTCTAAGATGCCGCTCTCCGAGGCACTACTTTCGCATTTGTTTGCAACTAAAATGATGTCGCTTTTTTCTCGCCTGAGCCAACGACACAAATCCATATCATCCGGTGTTATTCCCATCTTTGCATCTACCATCAAGATAACTATATCCGCTTCTTGGACTGCCACTTCCGTCTGATCGCGCATTCTTTTGGTAAGAAGCGCCCTGTCACTTGATTCAATGCCAGCTGTATCAAATATTGTAAATTGTAAATCACTTAATTTAGCCTCGCCTTGCCTACGATCTCTCGTGACGCCGGGAGTGTCGTCGACGAGAGCATGTCGTCTTCCAATGAGGCGATTAAATAAAGTTGACTTTCCTACATTGGGCCGTCCAATTATGGCAACAATCCCATTCATACACTCTACCAGTTCACCAATGTAATTAACGAAAAGCTGTCAAATTGCCTTGTTTATCCAAAAGCAAAAGAGTTTTATCTGCAACTATCGGCTCTATGAATATATTGCCATCCAGTTGAGTCTCACCTAATATCATCCCCGTGTATGGTGAAACGGAATAAATTTTTCCAATTGATGAAGCAATGATTAGTCGATCACCCGCCAAAACTGGTTCCGAATACTCAACAACTATTTTTTCTCTTTTTAGTGGCAATGAATCTTTCAAAAAAAATTGGGGTAAGTTCGTCATCCACTTCACACGTCCATCTCGCTTTGTAAGACATATTACCTGCCGACCTGTGGAAACTATATATAGATAGTTTCCTGCCACCCAGGGCATTACTCTACTAGCGATAGGCAACTCCCATAAGCGCCTCCCGGTTTTCAATTCTAAAGCTATGAGTCTACCTGAGTGACTTGTAGCAAAAACCATATTTTCATCGATGACAGGGTTGCCCCTCACATGAGAAATTCTAGCTACCCCGCTACTTCCACGCTTCACGCTTAAATTATCTCCCCAAAAAATACGCCCGTTATTTGCCTGAAGCGCATATAGTTCGCCCGAAGAATATGCAACGATAACCTTATTATTCTTGATTGCTGGGCTAGCTGCTCCTAGTAGGGCTGCGTTTGCAATCATCCCATTGTGCGACCATAGACTTACACCTGTTGATGCTGAGTACGCGAGTGTCATATTATCTAAGGTGGTCACAAATATACGCCCGTCTGCATAACTGGGCGCACTTCTCAACGCCCGCCCTGTCGACACTCGCCATAACTCTTCACCACTTTGAATATTTAGAGCAAATAGCTCTCCTGATCCTAACGAGATAAAAATTTTATTTTGCCCTGAACCCAAGCCACCACTAAAAATACCCGCATTCTCATCTGGTTTTAAGACTGTCTCCCACCGTAACTCACCAGTCTTTAATGCGAACGCTCGAACTTTACCAGCCGTATCTAATGTCATAACCATACCATTAAATACTACCGGCGCAGCGGTGAGTGCAGTGCTCTCAGAACCACCCTCACCAATTTCCGATTGCCATACTCTCTCAGGAGCATCACCGAGTTGGATATGTTTTAGCGCATGAGAAGAAATACCACCTCGCTGCGGCCAATTTACATTAATTTTTGGAACGGGCAGTTGAACACTTATTTCATTCAAACTATCGTCAGGTGTGAGCTTTATTTGTTTTGCGATTATCGCTTTTCGCTCCCCTTCAACCCTTACTTTTTTTTGTTTTTCTCCCAGAAAACCGAAGCCACAGCTTGAAAGTAAGATTGGGGCAACACAACAAACAAACAAATTGAAGCTACTGAACTTTCTAAACAATTTCTAATACTTTCAAAAAATCAAGGCAATGCCTTGAGAATTTCAGAGGCGCGGCGCCTTAGATTGCTTGGGGTATTGGCATCATTAGCTAGCTCTTTAAATATTGAGCGAGCCTCCTTTATGTTACCGTCCTCCAGCTCAATTCCACCTTTCAATTCAAGGGCCAGAAATTTCCATGGTCCTTCCTCTTCAATCAATGAATCTAACTGTGAAATGTTATTATCGCTGTCTGAGGCTAAAAGCTTCAGTCGAGCCAGGTCACGCAAATACAGAGGTATTTCTTTATTGGTAATAATTTCTTTTAATACTATTTCCAGACCCTCGAGATCATTATTACTTTTGGTCAAAGCGGCTTTTTTCAACTTTGATATAATTGCATATCCTATGCTTACGTCGAACCTTTCATCGCTAAAAAGCTCGATTGCAGCTCTTTCATCACCCGTTCTACCAGCTTCCGAAGCCAATTCGTATAATTCAGAAGTTTCTTCTCTGTTTTTTTCATTTTTGTGTTCAATAAAACGGTAACTTGCAATTGCTAAAATTATAAAAATAGCCAGTGTAACTAGGTATTTACCATATGCTTTCCAAAGACGAGCAGCTTTATCTTGTCGCAGCTCTTCATCTATCTCTTGAAAAATATCTGACACTTTGCCTCCAAACTATTGAGATTCATAAAAACCTCACTTGCACAATGTACAATTAATTGCTCTTTTTACATCAAAGGGCCACATTTAAAAAGCCCGTTAGACGAAGTTAATCTGAACACATTTCATTAACAACACAAGAAACTCTTTACCTATTATTCTTTTTAGAGGAAAGTTGTCACTACACTTTAATAGTAGAAATGAATTTAGATTATGGTTAATTTAATCAACTTAAAACGTTCTCGCCATACCTCGCACAAGCTGCTATTCAGCAAAATCGAACTCACCAAAATTTTGAATGCCTACAGTAATGGTGTAATAAAGGACCACTGGCGTGACTACGCAATAGACCAGACTGGTAGCATTGCAATATTTTCCATATTTAAAAACAGCCGAGAAAAAGCTACTTTTTGTATTACGAAGAGACAAGAAAGCAGTAAAAAGTTAGAGCGCTTTTCTCTTGAATACCGCCTCCGGACGGTGGAGGTCTCCAGTAACCTCGACAAAATTTTGAAACGACTAGAGACTATGCCTAAATTATTGAAAAATTGAGGTGGTTTTGCAATAAAAACACCAACTTCTCACTGAAAGATGATACCATATCCGGCCTCAGTTTCTGGTTTTTTACTCAGCAATTGCAAAATAACTCCAGCAGATACCATAATTGGCACAATGGTTGCAGCGGAAAGAGAAATTTCGATGAAGAGGAATCAATGCATCAATTAGCCGTGTCAAAACAACCAAAAGATCCTGATAGAAGGAAAAATGAACGCTCAAGTGCCCCTATGACAGTGGTTATAGGAAATACGCCGTATGCAATCGGTAATTGGAGTTGTGGTGGAATAAAGATTTCAAACTATTACGGGGTACTTCAACCAACTCATAAAGCCAAACTTAGAGTGCTGGTCCCACTTGCTGGTCCTGGTGCCATTTTTCATGCCTACGGCGAAGTAAAAAGATACGACTCCGACGATTTGTCTTTATCTATGTCATTTGAAAACTTAGATAGATTGGCAAGTGGAACACTAAACCGATATTTTTTGGAACAGACGGCCTATAATACGACTAAAATGAACGAGTGCTATTAAAATGAATAATTACTCTCGAAGTAAAATGGATTTAAATAATTTTTTTGATAAGCAATCGACAAAAAGGGAAGCGATCGAGCTTCTTTTTGGTAAGGATGCCAATGCTGATGACAAACAACAATCCGAGCAACTATTTCCTGATTTAAAAAAGAAAGCCGCCAAGGAAAGAGCGAAGGAGATTGTGTCCCATCTCGAAGATATGATACTAAATCCTGAGAGATTAGACGGGAAAACTGGGACAGACTACAGAAGTTGGGCAAAAGCTGCTCGCAAAGAGATAAGCCAAGCAATCCAGGAGGCAGAAACTAGTGCGGCGTTCAGGGAGTTAATATCTGCTAATAGAATTGGCGGCTTGTGTGTAAAGATAGGATTTTTATTACTTGCTACAGTAGCCTCTTTCGCGGCATTTTGGTATGGCATCTTGTTTATCTGGACCGAGCACGGGCCTATATGGGGATTTGGCGCAACTCTATCTGCAATTGGACTTTCAGTTGCCTTTACAACAGCGGGATTACTTTTAGGCACCGATCGGCAAGAAGACGCGAAGAAAATTGCTACAGAAAAATATGAAACTAAAAAAAGATAACAAAGGTAAAAATTTTTATTTTTTAAGCTTTTACTTGAAGCGTCTGAAGATCATTCGGTACTTTTGTTCAAGATAGTAATTCACAAAAAAACTGGTCGCACAAGAAGTGGATCTTACTGCGCATGCTGGCCGGCTGCACAAGCGGTAACATTACAAATGTTCAACGATCATTTTCGATTATGAAAGTAAATACGCTAAGTTTAACTTCCAATCCTATTTAAGAACAATTAAAAAAAATTTTCACATTTCTTTTATTTACTCTCATTCACTGCTAAACCATTAGCAACAAACATTGCCAATAAATCCATCAGCGAGAAAGGAAGATTTGTATGAATAACTCCGAGCTTGAAAAAGTCGAAAGTTATCTGAGAACAAAATTTAACAACCCAAAAGTTGTAATTGAAGGTCGTGAAAATAAAGAAGATTCGGCAGAAGTAACGTTAGATGGCGAATTTATTGGCGTTATTTTCAAAGATGAAGATGAAGGCGAAATTTCTTATGACTTTCACATGTCAATTCTTGAAATAGACCTTGAATAAACTATCCCTTAGGCCAAAACCAGCTTAGATGGCTCCGTTTATGAATAGTTCCCGAGAAAAGGAATATGCCCGCTCTCATAAAGATGCAAAATATATTATTGCTTCTTTTTATAAATTTGTGCCTATCAGCAATTTGGACAAACTTCAAAATACCCTTTACCATGTTTGCCAGGATCTAGGAATTTCTGGCACTATTCTGCTCGCCGATGAGGGTATAAATGGGACTATTGCGGGCACAAGAAATTCGACCAAAGATCTTTATAAATGGTTTTGCGATCAACCTCACCTTAATGGGTTACAGATTAAGTATAGTGAAGATAACTCGGTTCCTTTTCATCGACTGAAAGTTCGAATAAAAAAAGAAATAGTTACGATGGGCAAACCGCGAATTGATCCCACCTCTAAAGTTGGCACGTACGTGGACCCTTTAGACTGGAATTCAATCCTAAAGGAGGACAACACCGTAGTTATTGACACTCGCAATCACTACGAAGTAGAGATTGGTACGTTTGATAAAGCGCTTAACCCCAAAACAAGTACATTTAGGGAATTCCCGGCATGGGTTTCGGGAACTCTTGAGAAAATGCCCGATATAACGAAAGAGTCTAAAATTGCTATGTTTTGTACTGGGGGTATTCGTTGCGAAAAAGCTACCTCTTACCTAAAAGATCGAGGTTACAAAAATGTTTTTCACCTGGAGGGTGGAATTTTAAAATATTTCGAAGATGTATCGGAAGAAGAAAATTTATGGAATGGAGAATGTTTTGTTTTTGACAATAGGGTCTCACTTAAGAAGGATTTAGAGCCTGGTGAATATTCGCTGTGCCATGCATGCAGAATGCCTCTGGCTCAAACAGATTTAGTATCCGAAAAATACTCACCGGGCGTACACTGCCCAAAATGCTTTGGGACACACACTGAAAAACAAGTTAAACGATTTAAAGACAGACAAAGACAAATGGAACTATCGAATCTTCGCGGGGAGAAACATTTAGGAGGTAGAATTAAGCAGGATGGCTGAACCGTTACAATCTAACAAACGACTTCCCGTGCTATACAGTTTCAGACGCTGTCCTTATGCCATTAGAGCAAGAATGGCTATTAATCAATCAAATAAGGCCGTCGAATTACGCGAAGTAGTTTTAAGAGATAAGCCCAGTCACATGATACGATTATCACCGAAGGCGACCGTACCAGTTTTATGGTTGGAAGATGGTAATGTTATTGACGAAAGTTTAGATGTGATGGCTTGGGCTGCAGATTATGCAAGTTGGGCTTCTTTACCACTGAAAATGGTCGACAGCGACTTGATAAGTCAAAATGATACCGCGTTTAAATTCCACTTAGATAGGTACAAGTATCCTAATCGTTATCCTAACGCGAATGCTTTGGAACATCGTGAAGCTGCAGCAGACATTTTAAGAGAAATTGAAGCTTTTTTAAAAAATAATTGGCTTGGTGGAAACCAACCAAATTTTACGGATATCGCTATTCTTCCTTTCATTAGGCAATTTAGAGGAGTAGACGTTCAATGGTTTGATAATTTAGAGGACATACCAAAAGTGATATTTTGGACGAAGAGGTTCCTCGATTGGGAAGGGTTTAAAAATGTCATGATTAAGTATCCACAATGGAAGCCTGGCGATTTTGTAACAACTTTTGGTCTAAGTTCATTATAAAGATGAAGTAAGTTTTCATTTTTTGGCTGTTTTTTCATAAAATTTTGGCTTCCTGAAACATCCAAACAGCGACCAAAAGCATTATAGAACCAATTCCAATATTTATGTACCTCCACACTGCAGGGTTTTGAACTCTTCGGGCCATTAAGTTTGCCCCATACCCTAACCCAACGAAAAATAGAAAACTTGCAGTTGTTGCCCCCAAACCAAATGCAACTCTCGTTAGGAATTCAAATTTCATAGAAATAGTGCCTAACAAAACAACCGTATCAAGGTACACATGTGGATTTGCAAATGTCAGGACGGCCGCTGACGCGAGTGTCGTTGACAATTTATTGTTTGGCCCTTCAATGAAATGCTCCAGGCCATGACCTCTATAAACGTCGATGAATCTAATAATGGCATAAAATAATAACCAAATCCCAACGGCCAAAAATATCCAAGTGGAATATTTTTGAACAGCATCAGTCAGGAAACTACTTGCACCGCTAATACCGATAAAAATTAAAAGTGCATCTGAAAAAGAGCAAAATAACACGACTGGTAAAATGTGTTTACCTAGAAGTCCCTGCCTCAATACAAAGACATTTTGTGCCCCAATAGCGATGATTAGTGAAAAACCTAGTGTAAGCCCGGAAAAAAATCCAATAGTCAACGAAGGAGTCTATCGGAATCGGAGATTTTTTCTAGATAACTCTGCTATCGATTTGACCCCCATCAAACGCATATCTCGCTCGATTTCCTGTTTCATTAGAGTCAACGCTCTCTCGACGCCCGCCTGTCCGGCGGCAGCCAAAGCATACAAATAAAAACGCCCACCTCCAACGGCCTTTGCCCCAAGTGAGAGAGCTTTCAAAACATGTGTGCCACGTTGTACACCACTATCCATGATGACATCTATTTTGTCGCCCACGGCGTCCACAATTTCTGCTAACTGGTCAAATGGAGAGCGTGAACCATCTAATTGCCTACCACCATGATTGGACACAACGATTCCTTTACAGCCAATTTCTGCAGCACGCTTTGCATCATCGGCACTCATCACACCTTTTAAGCAGAATTGCCCATCCCAGAATTCAACCATTTCTTCGACATCTTTCCAATTCATGGTTGGGTCCAACATTTCCGTGAAATAACTCCCTATCGAGAGCGCGCCCTCAGACATATCTACAAAGTCATCCAACTGAGGAAGGGCAAATTTAGGATGAGTGAGATAATTTATTCCCCACATTGGTTTGATAGCAAATTGCATAATACCGGCTAATGTCAATTTGAAGGGAATTGAAAACCCAGTTCGCAAGTCTCTCTCTCTATTTCCTCCAGTAATTGTGTCCACTGTAAGCATCATTACTTCGACGCCCGCTTCTTTAGCGCTTTCGAGCATTGCTTTATTCAAGCCACGATCTTTATGAAAATAAAACTGATAGCATTGAGGTGTCTTAAATTTATTTCTTATCTCTGTTAGACTTACTGTCCCAAGCGAGGAAACACCAAACATAGTACCAAATTTTTCAGCAGCAGCCGCGACGGCGTTTTCTCCATCGTGATGGAATAGTCGCTGCAAAGCCGTTGGCGAACAATAGATTGGCAACTGAAGTTTCTGGCCCAACACCTCAACCGACATATCAATTTCATCAGTACCTTGTAATATATTTGGGATCAAATCGCAGTCATCAAAACTTTGCGTGTTCCTTCGATAGGTTTTCTCATCATCAGCGGCACCATCAATATAGTTGAATATTGGACTAGGCAGTCTTTTTTTGGCCAACTTCCTAAAATCCATGAAATTGTGACAATCGGATAATCTCATTTGAAAACCTATCCCAAGATTTATACTACCTCGTTACTTGTTTAACGAAAGTATGTTGGATATTCAATTGCAAGTCATGATTAATCTAATAAAACCACCCATATGGAAGTTTCAGATTTACATTCGTTCAATAATTGAGCCGACACCTTTTATTCGCAGCCGCTACTTAGTATAACATTTGTTGAGATTTATTGCATGATGGGAAAGACATGGAAAAACTTGGCATTATGATTTGCGGCCATGGGAGCCGCTCAAAAACTGCAGAAATAGAATTCGGACTCTTAGCCCGCGGCTTAAAACAGCGTTTCCCAGAAACACCTGTCGAGTATGGGTTTTTGGAATACTCAGCCCCAAACATTCATATGGGGTTAGACGAACTTCGAAATGCGGGAGTTAATCACATCGTTGCCGTTCCAGGTATGCTCTTTGCCGCAACACATGCAAAAAACGACATCCCTTCAGTGCTAACAACTTACCAAAAAAAATATCAACATCTTAAGATAAGTTACGGTAGAGAATTAGCCTTGCATCCTAAAATGATCGCTGCATTCGAAGCTCGGATACTCCGAGCCTTAGGCCGGGATCATGTACACCCGGGAGATCTTTACGATACAATGCTGGTCGTTGTTGGTCGAGGAACCTCAGACACATATGCAAATGCCGAGGCTGCAAAATTGACGCGCATTGTGACAGAGAATCTTGGTTTTGGGTGGTCTGAGACTGTTTACTCCGGTGTTACTTTTCCATCAGTTGGAAAGGGTCTGGAGATGGCTTTGAAACTTGGATACAAAGATATAGTAGTAGCACCATATTTCCTATTTTCAGGAAAACTGATCGATCGAATATATAACTATGTTGATCGAGTTGCTTTAACGGCTCCAGACGTAAACTTCGTTAAAGCACATTATCTCGCTGACCAGGACCATGTAATTAGCACCTTTGTTGACAGAATTGAGGAAGCGAAAATAGGCTCTCTGAATGAGGATTTTGATTTGATGAAATCTTTTAAGGAGCGTTTAATTAAAGGTGAGGTAGATGTTCATCATCACCATGCAGAGTATAAGCCCGTAGATACAAATCATGGTAACCAGAAACTTTCAAAGGACGACCACGGACATAGTCATGACCACGGACACAGTCATGACCACGGTCACAGTCATGACTACGGGCACAGTCACGCTGTTTATAAACATATAGGACATCCAAACGGACCAAGGACAATGATTGATCAAGGTGTTTGTGGGTGTTTCATGAGCCAAATTCCTCAGGCTATAGTAGACGAGCAACGCGCGATTTTAGCTAAAGTATCAAGTTAGAAATTGGAATTAATTTATTAAATTGTTCAAACCATTATCATCACACTTTCTTTGTATAAATTTCTTTTATATAAATGTGCGGTAATAACATCGGGGCATAATGACGAGAGAACTATTGTGAAAAATTCGAAAACTGTTTTGATTGATAATAATCCAGGTCGTACCGCGCAAACGATCGGTATTGCTAGAGAATTAGGAAGCAATATTGAGCTCATACATGAGCCCTCAATAGGTGTGATCGGAAATAAAGGTGACTCCCAATGCTACCTTGGGGTGCAACGCAAGGTCGAGGTAATCCACGAGCAACTTAGGAAACGGACAGAAACAGGTACAAACCAATTACGGATGCGTCTTGTTCAACCAGAATATACAGTGGCGACATCAGATGGAATGCGGAATGGCACAAAAGAGATGCGCTATTCGCTAATAGGACGTGAGGTAACCCATGATTCCGTTTGCGAGCACCTGAGTGCTAGCGGTTTGGAAGGAACCATAGCTGTCGTGGCTTGTGACAAACCTCCTGTCGGTACTGCGGCTGCAATACTTGAACATAATAAACCTGCTATAATAATGTCGGACGGCCCCATTCGCCCTGGTATGGATTCCATAACCAAAGAGAGACTAGATATCATATCTGGATTTCAAGTTGCAGGTAGTGAAGATGAAGAACTAAAACACCGGATAGCTTGTGAGGCTTGTCCTGGTTATGGTAGTTGCGGGGGAATGTTTACATACAACACGATGCAAACATTCTTGGGCGTAATGGGTTTGGAACCACTTCATATGGTCGCACCGCCTTCCGATGACCCAAGAAGAGTTGAACAATTTCCAGATGAACTCATCGATTATTTACTACAAATGATAAAGAACAACGTAACTCCCCGTGATATTGTAAATAGAGACTCAATTCGCAATGCGATGATTGTTGCCATGGCAATTGGAGGGTCTACCAACGTATTATTACATGGACCAGAGATAGCCCGAGCTGCTGGTTTTGGAGACTTCGCAAAAGATATAATGACACCTCAAGAGTTCAACCATTTATCAGAAAATGTTGTTCCTGTTCTAATTGATGCACGACCGTTCGGAAATTACTCGATGGTGGATATCGATGAAAAAGGAGGCATTCAAGTTATTGTCAAAGAACTACTCGATGCGGGACTTTTAAATGGTGACGCAATGACATGCACCGGCGAAACACTCTCTGAACAGATAAAGAGGTTAAATCCTCCGCCACCTGACGGCAATGTAATTTATACGGTTAAAGAACCATATAAGCCAACCGGCGGCCTAAGAGTTTTGGGTGGAAATTTATCACCAGAATTCAGCTCTGTCTTAAAATTAGCTGGTGTTGAAGGTGGACTCGAAAATAATGTTTTTGTAGGGACAGCGAGAGTTTTTGATGGCGAGCAAGGACTTTTATATTCTCTAGCAAACGAACCAGAAATTTTTCAAAATGGAGACATGATCATAGTGCGGTACGAAGGTCCAAGTGGAGCTCCGGGCATGCCGGAAATGTTGGACTCTACTTCGCGTATTACTACACTTTGTAGGGAAAATAATATCGTCGTTGGATTAATGACTGATGGCCGTTTCTCAGGTGGATCAGTTGGCCTTGTGATTGGGCACGTTGGCCCAGAGGCGGCACTTGGTGGGGAAATCGCACTTATCGAGAATGGCGATGAAATTGTTATTGATCTCAATTTAAATGAAATTAATTGTACGCCTTTACAAAATGAGGAAACATTAA
This sequence comes from uncultured Alphaproteobacteria bacterium, assembly GCA_902589475.1. Taxonomy (GTDB): domain Bacteria; phylum Pseudomonadota; class Alphaproteobacteria; order Thalassobaculales; family Thalassobaculaceae. The sequence continues at coordinate 15,059 of CACITD010000014.1, forward strand.
ACAAGCGACGTAATTTATGGAAAGAGACAGTGGAAGCTAATGGGGGAACCCACCCGTCAATAGGACTAGCCGACACGCGACTTTTGAATAGGATGCGAAGATCAGCGGTGTCTGCCGTTTACGGCGCAGGCATGCACCCGGATAGACAACTATGGGTAAGCGAACCGCGTGACCCGGTAATTACAGAGTTCTCGCCAACAAATAAATATCGTGACTAAATTTGGTATCTTAAAGAGCTTTGGTTGCTAGAGAAGTCCTCTAATCTCTCAGGACAGGGATAACTTCTTTTGCAAAACGAGCCAGTGCTTCGTTTGCTTCTTGCCCAAAATGGTCTGGCCTCGGTCCAATTACAAATATTCTGTCTATTCCTAACTCCTTTATAGATAATAATCTCTCTATACATTTTTCAGCAGACCCAATCAGTGAAAATCTTTCAATAAATTCCATCGGCATTTTTTGAGCATGAGACGCTTCAGCACGACCATGGCGTTTTTTATCATATTCTTTCCCGAGAGTATCAAAAACTGTTTGGTCTGCCTGATTTATATTGTCTCTATTGGCGCCAGGCATCCCGGTAAAATGCGCGAATATCCCAACGCCAGGACGAACTAATTCAGCAGCCCTATCAATATCATTATGAATGCAAATGTTTAAATAGACGCCGAGTGATGGCGGCACCTTTTGATTATCTTTATTTTTATTAACAACCACTTTTACTTGATCTACACCCCATTTTATTCGCTCAATATCTGCTCCCAGTGAAAAACTAACACGCTCTCCCAATTCAGCACCCATCGCTATAATTTTTGGACCTGTTGCCGCTACATCTAATGGAACTTTCGGTAGCTTTGAACCGACCAACCATCTCAACTGACTATCGTACCCGCTTTTATTTAAAACATCCCCTCTTAAGTAACTTTGAAGCTCTGTAATATACGTTTGGAAAATGTCCGGATTTGCCGGCTTAAACCCTATGTTAAACAAGGAAGAATCACCGCGACCTATACCAATCATCACCCTTCCGTTAGAAACTTCTTGTAACGTCGCCGCTGCACTAGCAGTTAACGCCGCATGACGAGTAATGGGGTTTGTAACACCTGGTCCTATTTTTAAAACGTTTGTCGCTTTTGCTGCCAGCGTCAAGGCAATGTACGTTTCATTAGATAAATTTTGCGAGTCCGTTAGCGTTAGCCCATCGAAATTCAGCTCTTCACACGTTTGTGCCATACGCTCTACGCCAGAAACCGATGGAACACCAAAATGCCAAAATTCCATCAAACACTCCATCACTTTAGATTGTATAATGTGTTACAAAACTAGTTTAAAGCTGTCCATCAACGACCCATTTCTTGATTTCTTCCAAGTATAGGGGATCTTCATAGCGCGAAGGCAGGAAAGCATCCGCATAATCAGGAAGATCTGCTTTCGTTATATGCCGAGCTAATAGCTCTCCTGCTCCACATGCGCTCATTATACCAAATCCTGAGAATGCACCACAGACAAATGCACCTGGTATCTTTAAAGGTCCTATCAACGGACGATTCTCTTCAGTTTTTGTGTAGTAGCCGCCATCTACATAAGGTCGCGGCATTGGATCAAAATACTTTTCCAGCCCCGGAACCATCACAGCCATTCCACGTAAAGTGACGTCAGGTAAATACGGGTCCCATTCTATTGGAAACTTCGGATAGGTGCTGGTTTCACAGTCATAAGTCCAATACATTAGAACTTGATTGCCAGCGCCAACAGGCCGACCATGCACTCCAGGTGGGAACGTTTTCAACAACCACTCGGTTTCAGGTGACTCTGCAAGATGTGATTTTTCTTCATTAGTCCATGGCAATTCAATCGGATCGTTCCAAATGATCAAAGGTGCGTCACGTGGCACAACATTTAACGTGTCTGGCAAGCTGATCTTGACATGTTTTTCTACCAGGACAGGTAGATCCAAGCCTATTTTCTCGAGCGTGTTTTTTAAATGAGGACCAGGTGCCAGAACCAAAGTATCAGTTGCTATGGAATTTTCTATACCATCTTGCTCTATTGTTACACTAGATACTTTCCCACCACTGGTCTCTATCCCAGTAAACTTACCTGTCTGAAATTCGCAACTTTTTTCACGCGCTTTTTCCAGAAGATGCATACCTAATTGCTGCGCACTTAGTGAACCGCATCTTCGCACATGTAGAACAGCTTCCGTGTCCTTATTTAGATAAGGGAAAAGGGTTTTAATAGTTTCCTTATTTGTTATAAAATCTGATCCATCTTGATCACTTATGGGGCTTTCAAAATTATTTAGTTTGTACTTTGAAAATTTTGTGATTTCCCGAAGACAACCCACACCCAACAATTCCGCATCTTTGGCCTGCTTATATAACTGCTCTGCTTCATTGTTATTTTTTGTAACAAATAAATATCCATGCGGTCTCATTTGAAAACTATTATTGCTTTCAACTGCATGCTCTTCCATCAAGTTAATACTTCTGTTCATTAATGCTAGCATCGCATTGTCTGGTCCACCCCACCAATTTCGATAACATTCAGTCGATTTGTCGCTAGTTAATGAGAGAGGCGCACCTTCGTCAATCAAAAGAACCCTCTTCTGAAACTTGATAGCCAAGGAGTAAGCAGTGGCAATCCCTGCCATACCTGCACCACAGACAACTACATCATAAAATTTATCCGTCAATCCAATATATCCAACTGAAATTTGGGCAAAAGAAATTTTTATATTCGGTCGATACGATTCTCGACTATTTTATATTTTAGGCTCCACGAAACTATTTACAAGGATTACACCCGAAACTATCAAGAACAATCCCAATATCACAGGCCACGGTAACCCTTGACCAAAAATAAAATACCCAAGAATAGCTACTGAGAAAACACCCAACCCACTCCAAGTGGCGTACACCACGGCTATGGGAAGCGTCTTCACCACTACAGTCAAAAGAAATAACGCGCCAAGATAACATAGCGCCATGATTATAGTTGGTATTGGTTTTGTAAAACTATTTGTTACGGGAAGCAGCATTGTTCCAGCCACTTCTAACAGTATAGCTACTATGAGAAAAAAATAGGTAATCATGCCTAATATAATAACTCCATTTTTCGACTCAACTTACTAATTATTTTAGGGACACAACGCTATTTTTTCACTCTTTCCGGATTTTTTTCCTCCAGTATTGGTTTGACCCACTTGCCAAAGCGAATAGCCTCATCATCATGAAGATATCCAGATAAACAGAAAGAGTGACATCCAATATCAATATAACTTTGAAGTGTCTCTGCACATTGTTCTGGGTTCCCCACAATGACAATTCCGGCACCAGGTCTAGCTTTCGTTAACCCAGTCCATAGGTTTGGACCGAGCATTTCTCCATATTCCGCAGATAATTGTTGAACGCGTTGATTTGCTTCCGAACCAGCAAAATGTGTCTTTATAATATTCTTTTGGTCATCGGTGACGTTTTTTATCAATCCTTCAGCTACGGCCCAAGCTTCAGATTCCGTTTCCCGGCAGATGATCTGCAAGCGCATGCCAAAGCCGATCTCGTTCTCCCGTTCATATTTACTTGCCAAAGTTCTTATTTGAGCCATGTTACTTTTTATACGGTCAACGGTATCACCCCAAAATAAATGAACGTGAGCATGCTTTGCCGAGAAATCAGCGGCTTCTGGTGATCCCCCACCCAGGTAAAATTTTGGAAATGGTTTTTGATAAATTTCTGGCCCAATGTGAGCCTGCTTTAATTTGTAAAATTTTCCATCATAATCAAATTTCCCCGTTCCTGACCATAAACCTTTGCAAATCTCAACCTCTTCCATCATCATTTCATATCGATCATTCTTACTGAGCCCGACGCCTTCTGCTATATTTTCAACATCATTTTGTCCCGCAATCAAATTTATTGAAATACGTCCCTTAGTCATCTGGTCAAAAGTTGCAATCATTTTTGCAAGTAAGACAGGATTAATGTAACCTGGCCGTGCCGCTACAAGCATCTTTATCTTTTCGGTGGCACCCGTTAAAACAGCACTTGTTAGCCAAGCATCCCAGCACGCCGCAGCAACAGGTAGAAGTATATATTCAAATCCATTATCTTCTGCCGCCTTAACAACACGTTTAAACATTTCTGGCGAAGGTGGTATTTGTTGAGGAATCGCATAATCAAGTGTGTCGCCGCGGGTTGGCAAAAACCAACCAAACTCCAAATCATTCATATCTAAAACTTTCCCTTTACAGCACGTGGCCCTTTAATCCTATCTTTTACCAAACCCCAAACAAATAACCCCTTTTTTTACTTGAGCCTGTCCGTTGAGCTATTACGTCTTTGCTTATTGTTTTTCTAATTTGTCTCTCACTTATCCATTCAAATAACTTTCTAAATAATCGTTGCCGCGTCTCCGAATATTTTGGGTCTTTACCTAAATCGTTTAATTCCTTCGGATCATTTTCTAGATCAAATAATTGTGGATCGAAACCATTGAAATAAGCATATCTCCATTTCTTTTCACGAACCATATAAGCCCTGCACTTATCAACTGTTCAGCCAAGGGTGTTTCTTGCGTGCCTAATGCAGTAATCCATCTCACAAAAAGTAGCATCTCTCCAAGAATGTTTTAAGTTACTGTGTAAGAGAGGCAGCAAAGACCTTCCCTCCAAAATATGGTCATGATTGTGAGGACTTCCTGCCATTTCGAGAAACGTTGGTATGAGATCGATGCTTTCCACAAATTCGTCTATGCTCGTTCCCCTAGTGGGCGACGCCTCATTGCCTGGATCAATAATAATCATGGGAATTCTGATCGCAGATTCATAAAATAATTCTTTTTCGCCAAGCCAATGATCACCAAGATAATCGCCATGGTCGCTAGTCAGAACAATGATCGTATCGTCGATTTTTCCCTCATTTTCGAGAAAATTTATCAATCGGCCAATATTTGCATCTAACTCGGATATCAAACCCATATAACTCGGGATAACACGTTCTCTACACGCATCCTTACTAAAGTTGATACTTTCCTCGTGCTTTGCGTACGCATCAACGACAGAGTGTCGCGTTTTTATTTCTTCATCGCATCGAATGGGGGGTATTATATCATCTTTAGAATACATTTTATGATATGGATCTGGCGCCATATAAGGCCAATGAGGCTTGATATAAGAAACGTGCAAACACCACGCCGCATCTCCTAGGTTTTTTATAACTTCTATAGCCCTGTCCGTCATGTAAGCTGTTTCCGAATGCGCCTTATCTACTCGCGCGGGCCTATCAACATTTCGCATAGCCCAGCCGGTGAGAAGCTCACCATGATCACCAAGTGCCGAATTTGCAACGGAGTGCCATGGATTCTCGCCTTCATACCCCATCTCACGTAAATACATATTGTAGGCTAAGTCGGGCGAGACACTTTGGTCTGGGTGCAGACCATCATCCCTTTCCCATGGTTCAAAACCGCTTTCACTTATTAATACACCGAGGTCACTCTCTGGAGAAATCCCAAGTTTCTTCATACCTTCTAAATCGCGTTGAAAGTGTGTTTTACCAACTAGTCCTACTCTATAACCCAGAGGTCTAAGAAAATCTCCCATGGTGTGTTCATCAACTCGAATAGGAATGTTGTTCCATGTTCCCCCATGAGTAAGAACGTAACGCCCTGTATAAAATGACATCCGAGACGGCCCACATACAGCTGATTGACAAAAGGCATTTGTAAAATTGACACCCCTAGCCGCTAAAGCATCAATATTTGGTGTTTGAATTGAAGGGTGACCGTTGCATCCCAAATAGTCATAACGTAGTTGATCGGCCATTATGAACAAGATATTTTTCTTCATTAACAAATCACCATAAGAGTCGAAAGATATAGATTAATTTCCACCATGCATAACTTTCAAAAGGTTTAATTAAAATTCGGTTCTTCTGTCGTATTACAGTCATAGAGAGGATAACGCGTGCAAAGTGATCTAGAAAGTGAAATCCAGTTTGCAAGACAACATAATATCGGTGATATTTTAAGAAGAAGTGCGGTGCGGTTACCTGATAAAATAGCGATCATCTGCGGACAAACTGAGTGGACGTACAAGGAATTTGATACGGCATGTAATCAGTTAGCTCGACATTTATTAGCTAGTGGCATCTCCGCTGGCGACAAAATTGCCGTAATTGCAAGAAATTCACATGGATTTGCGGTAATAAGATTTGCAATCGCAAGAATAGGCGCCGTACTTGTACCTATAAACTTCATGCTCAACGCTAATGAAGTCCGTTATATACTGAATAGTTCGAGGTCAAAAATGCTGGCACTTGGACCAGAGTTTATAGATATTGGTCTAGAAGCAATATCAAAAGGTACTGATGTTGAAATAACGCTTGGTCTTCCTAGCGAACATCAAAGCAGTTCATTAAAAACGGACCTCCGTTTCGAGGGACTGCTCACGGGAGATGCAACAGCACCAAAGATCCACCTCGATGACCGCTCGCTAGCACAAATTGTTTATACAAGTGGAACCGAGGCAATGCCTAAAGGCGCTATGCTATCTCACAGTGCCGTTTTGTGGCAATATACAAGCTGCATAATAGATGGGGAGATGACTACAAGTGATGTTATGTTGCACGCTCTTCCACTATATCATTGCGCACAGCTTGACGTATTTCTTGGTCCAGCTGTCTATCTTGGCATGACAAGCACCATAACGTCCGAACCTAGTCCTGATAATATTTTAGCTTTGCTTGAAAAGAGGGAAATTTCATCCTTTTTTGCGCCGCCTTCTGTCTGGATCTCTTTGCTTAGGTCACCATTATTCGACAAGACAAACTTTCAAAAATTAGAAAAAGGTTATTACGGAGCTTCAATCATGCCTGTTGAAATTCTGGCAGAATTACAACAACGGCTACCTAAATTACGTCTGTGGAACCTCTACGGTCAAACGGAAATGGCACCAGTCGCAACTGTTTTAAAACCCGAAGACCAATTTAGAAAAGCAGGATCTGCGGGTACTGCCGCTATCAATGTTGAAACACGTGTTGTTAACGATGATATGCTTGATGTTAAAGTTGGGGAAGTTGGAGAAATTGTTCATCGATCCCCACAATTGCTCACAGGATATTTTGAAGATCCAGAACGCACTGCTGAGGCTTTTGAAGGTGGTTGGTTTCACAGTGGTGATTTAGCAACAATCGACGAAGAAGGTTATATCACCGTCGTCGATAGAAAAAAGGATATGATTAATACTGGAGGTGAAAATGTTGCTAGCAGAGAAGTGGAGGAGTGCATCTATTTAATGCCCGAAATCTCTGAGGTAGCGGTAATAGCTTTACCTCACCCCCAATGGATCGAAGCTGTCACCGCAGTCGTCACAGTAAAGGAGGGTCAAAACACAACAGAAGAGGCAATTATAAAACATTGCAGAGAACACCTGGCTGGATACAAAACACCCAAACGAGTGATTTTTCAACACTCGCTTCCTAAAAATCCAAGCGGGAAACTATTAAAACGCGACTTACGGGCTAGTTTAGCTAAGTAGAAAGCCATCTAATTTTTGGATAGGATGGCTTTCTTTGGAGTTAAACTAACCGCGAACGAAAGAAGTCTACCGTCGCCCTAAAGGATGACTCAGCCGCATACCTATCATAGCTTCCACGGTCCTCACAGAAAAACCCATGACCAACATTTGGAAAACACGTTAACGTATACTGCTTTTTTTCTTGAGCCATTGTTTGGGCTATTCTTCCTAATTCATCAGGAAGTATCGACTGATCCTCCGAGCCATACCAAAGTAATATAGGAGAGACAAATTCAGGGACCCTTTCCAAAAGAGTCTTACGTCCAAGACCATCTTCAACAGGACCAATGCCTCCTCCATAGAAAGCTACAGCGCCTTTGAAATGATTTGCCAATTCCGCATTAGCTAAAAAGGTAAATCGACCGCCCATACAGAAGCCCGTAACGCCTGCTCTATTTGAGTCAGCTTCCGCTCTTCCACCTAACCATTCCAAACAAGCTGCCGTCTGAGATATAACGGTATCATCATCCATTGTTTTCAATTTACCAATAGCGCCATCCATATCATCGTAAGAATAGGTATCTCCACCATAAATATCAGGCGTAATAGTTGCAAAACCCTCTTCTGCTAGCCTCTTTGTAAGTTTTTTAAAATGCTCATTAACACCAAAAGCTTCTATGTAAACAAGAATGCAAGGATGTGGGCCGGCACCTTCTGGAGCCCCATAATATGCCTTCAAACCATTTCCAACATCCACCCAATCACAAGTTGCTACCATAAACCCCCTCCTGCAATAAGTTTAAAAATACATAATTAGCACGTTAGCATAACTAAAACTGATGTAGTTACGCATAGGCGATATTTTTTTGTGCTACATTTTATCAAACTTTTGCCCGGGACGACTTAATGGCTCTCCACACTTTCTCCGGGGTTGTGGGCATTTCAATATGTTTAACACCAAATTCTGATAGGGCATCGACAATCGCATTTACGACAACACCCAATGCCGGCGTGGTGCCACCCTCGCCTCCAGGCCTTATCCCATAGGGATGAGATGTTGCGGGTGTTTCGGTTATAACAGTATCTAAAAAAGGAAAGTCCAATGCCCTGGGCATCGCGTAATCCATAAAGGAACCTGATAATAAAAATCCTTCCTTGGAGTAATAAATTTGTTCAAGGAGTGCTTGACCCACTCCCTGTACAATTGCCCCATGAGCTTGACCATGAAGGATTATTGGGTTTACTGCTAAACCCACGTCATCTACACCAGTCCATCTTACAATTCGCACTATACCTGTCTCTGGGTCTACCTCCACCTCACATACATGAGAACCATAAGGGTATCCTCCAGCTCTATTTGTTATATCACCAACACCGATGAGTTCATGTTGCAACTCTGGCGGAAGACTATTTAACGTCTCACATGCGTCAGCGAGTTGCGAAATCGTTACAAACCTTTCAGAGCCTTTAAAGATAAAGTGACCCGCCTTGTAATCAACTTTGTCTTGGTCTGTTTCTAAAATTTGAGCTGCTATTTTTTTACCTTTGCTCAAGAAATCATCTATAGCTTCACCTATTGCAATACTCACCAAGCGCATAGAGCGACCAGAATGTGATCCTCCACCCACAGAGATTTTGTCAGTATCATTGGCTATGAAATCAATACTTTCAATTGGAAGACCAAGCCACTCGCCCGCAACCTGAGCGTAACTTGTTTCATGACCTTGCCCGCTACTCATTGTACCAACCGCCAGCTCTATCTTGCCTGTTGATTTTGCCCTTAACTCCACTCTCTCTCTTGGGATCCCACTGGTTACTTCAATATAATTCGCTACCGCCCTTCCTCGGCACATACCATTTTTAAGCGAGGTTGCCTTTCTTTCCTTGTAGCCTTCCCAATTACTCCGTTTGATAGCAAGTTCCATGGCTGAGTTATAATCACCGCTGTCATATGTGACCCCTACTGCAGTTGTGAATGGCAATTTGGTGGCAGGAATAATATTCTTCCTTCTCAGTTCCACTCGATCAAACCCACATTGGTCAGCGGCAAGATCAATTAGCCTCTCAATAACATAAATCGCTTCTGGACGGCCAGCACTTCTGTATACGGCCGTTGGAGGAGTGTTGGTAAAAACTGCCAACCCTTGAAACGAAACAGCTGGGATATCATAGATGCTCTGCATAAGAGACAATCCTTTACGCAAAGGCCAAAAATAAGCAACATAAGCACCTAAATTTGAAACATTCGTACCTCGTAGGCCCAAAAATTTTCCGCTTGCATCAAGAGCAAGTTCGGCTTCGACTGCTAGGTCTCTACCTTGATAATCACTTGAGAAACACTCTGACCTGCTGCTAATCCACTTCACTGGCCTTCCTATAATTTTTGCTGCCCACGGCATAAGAAAAGCCTCTGGGAAGAAAGCGTTACGTGTGCCAAAATTTCCACCCATATCACCAAATACAACATGACAATTCTCCATAGGCACGCCGAGCATGTAGGCGAGACGCTCACGAGTTTGCACAGCGCCCCGACCGGAGGCTGACCGCAACACATAACGCTCCTCTTTCCGATCGTACAAACCAATGGCAGCTCGAGGTTCCATAGGACTGCCTGTAATGCGCTGCACCCAGCTTTCAAATTTCACAATATGCGTTGCTTTTTCAAAAGCTAGTTCTGTATCAGAAGGATTACCAACTTCGCACATAAGAGAGATATTTTTTGAGCATCCGGGCCATATAACGGGAGCACTCGTTTGCATTCCTTCCCTGGCGTCTATCACGGACGGTAGAACCTCGTAATCAACTTCTAATAATTCTGCCGCTGTCTGAGCTATTTCCTCTGTTTCTCCAATCACTAACGCAACAGGCTCTCCAACGTATCGCACTCGATCGGTCGCAAGCGGCATATGTTCAGGTGTGAAGACCTCAAACCCATCTGGTAGTCGGATTTCTGCATCCGGTGCTCCCTTCCACTCAGCGTTATGGGGAATACCTTTTATTTTATGGGAAAGTAAATCTGCTCCGGTAAAAATTGAAATTATACCAGGCTCGCTCAAGCTGATTTCGGAACGGATCCCTTTTATAACAGCATGTGCGTAGGGAGACCTAAGTATGAAGGCAAAACACGTAGCCGGCGGCGTAAAGTCCGCGGTGTATTGACCATTACCTGTTAGCAGTCTTTTATCTTCTTTGCGCAATACTGGTGCGCCAATTCCCATAGCAGTTTTTTTTTGATTAAGCGTCATTGTAAACAAACTATCCTAATTAATTTGCAACTGATTTTATTTAAATAGTCAAAAAACCATCTAAATACCTAGCGGTCTTGCCGCCTATTAGCACTCTTTCTCCTAGCAACTTACAATTAAGCTTTCCGCCCCGAGATGATAATTGCTGCGCATCTAGCACAGTTTTTCCAACCCGTTCAGACCAAAATGGTGTAAGTGTCGTGTGAGCGGATCCTGTAACGGGATCCTCATCAATACCAACCTGGGGAGCAAAAAAACGTGAGACGAAATCTACATCGGAACCAGGTGCAGTAACGATAACACCTCTAGAATTTAGTTTGCCCAAAAGACGAAAGTCTGGATCCATCTCTCTGATCTCCCGTTCTTTTCCGAATTCGACCAAAAGATCGAACTTCCCTTTATAGTAGTTTATTGGCTCAGCTCCGAGGGCTTCAGCGACATGAGTACTGCACTCCGTTTGACTAGGATAGTCAGCTGGAAAATTCAAATATATCATCCCATTCTCTTTTGATGCCTGCAGCTCTCCACTTTTCGATGAAAAATATACTTTTGTTTGGTGTTTCTGGAGAAACTCATCAAAAAGCACGCTTGCTGCAGCGAGTGTAGCGTGTCCGCATAATTCAACTTCCGTTGTCGGGGTGAACCATCTAATAGAAAATGGTTCTTTATCAATTTTCACGAAGGCAGTCTCTGATAAGTTATTTTCTCTGGCAATATTCTGCATCTGAGATTCTGTGAGATCCTTATCTAACGGACAGATAGCTGCTGGATTTCCAAAAAATATCTCATCTGAAAAAGCATCTACTTGGAAAATTGGTATTTTGGTCATCACATCAAACTCAATAAAATATTCAAAACGTGTTTAGACAAAATAGGCGTTATCGTCGAGATACAAAAGACTAAGAAAGAAATCTGTCTGAAAAAAATGGATATTATCTAGCTACTAATTTTTGAAGATTTTTTTTTGCTCAAACCTTTTTATCCTATAAAATTAATGCAGATTATTTCGGTTTTACAATGAACTGGAACGAACAAAAATATTTTGAGCTTGTATCCAGGAGGCCTGATAGAAAAATGTCAAATACTCACCCATTTAATCCAGAACTAGATGCCATAATTATAGGTGCCGGAATGTCTGGGATGTATCAATTATATAAATTGCGCCAACTTGGACTTAAAGCATTAATATTAGAAGCAGGTACCGGCGTTGGAGGTACTTGGTATTGGAACCGCTATCCCGGGGCCAGATTTGACTCAGAAAGTTATTCTTATGGATATTCCTTTTCCAAAGAACTTTTGGATGAATGGGACTGGACAGAACATTTTTCAGGACAACCAGAAATAGAAAAGTACTGTAATTATTTTGCTGACAAATTCAAACTACGTGATGATATAAAATTTTCAAGTAGGGTCAAATATGCGCATTATTCTAAAAAGACACATAGTTGGGAAGTAGGCGTTGAAAATGGTGCTTCTTACACCACACGTTTCCTTGTAACTGGTGTTGGACTTCTTTCAACACCGACAATGCCTAAATTTGAGGGAATTGAGGATTTTCAAGGGCCATGGTGCCATACCGGACTTTGGCCCAAAGAAGGTATTGACTACAAAGACAAACGTGTAGCAGTAATTGGTACAGGCGCAAGCGGCGTTCAAGCTATTCAGGATATTTCGAAGACTGCGAAAACACTTACCGTATTTCAACGACGGCCTAATTGGTGCACACCCCTCCATAATGCACCAATTTCCAAAGAGGAGATGGATCAAATACGTGCTGGTTATCCCGAGCTCTTCGAACTTTGCCGCAAAACCGCGGCATGTTTTGTCCATACCATAGATCCAAGAGGTACCTTTGAGGTTACAGAAGAAGAACGCCAAGCATTTTACGAGGATAGATATGCGGGAAAAGGATTTGGTATTTGGCAAGGAAATTTTCGAGACATGCTCGTTGATAGGGAAGCCAATAAACTTATGTCTGATTTTGTGGCAGATAAAATTCGCAAAAGAGTCAACGATCCTAAATTAGCTGAAATGTTGATACCCAAAGATCACGGATTTGGGACGAGGCGGGTTCCCCAAGAGACGTATTATTATGAAGTTTATAACCAAGCTAACGTCGAACTTATCAGCATGTTGGACAATCCCATTCAACGTATCACACCAAGAGGTATAAAAACTAAAAAGAAAGACTTTGAGTTTGACGTCATTATCTATGCGACTGGCTTTGACGCTGTCACAGGCGCCTTTGATAGAATAGATATAAGGGGAACGGACGGTAAACTTCTAAAAGATAAATGGAGGCAAGGACCACGAACTTTCGTGGGAGTTATGGTAGATGATTTCCCAAATATGTTTATGATTCTTGGCCCGCACGCCGCTCTCGGGAACAATCCAAGAAGCATAGAATATAGTGTCGAATGGATTAGTGATCTTATTGAATATATGAGAAGCAAAAGTATGACGGTGGCAGAAGCGCCGCCCGAGTCAGTTGAAAATTGGCACAAGTTTGTCCACGAAAAAGCGGAAGGGCTTCTTTCCAATGAGATAGATTCGTGGATGACCGGAGTAAACCTCAACGTTGAAGGCAAGCAAACACGCACAATTGTAAGATATAGTGGTACAGCGCCGGAGTACCGCGAACGATGCGATCAAGTCGCCGCGAGTGGTTATAATGAACTTCATTTACTTTGATGCAATACCCTAAAGAACCGCTTTTTTCTGACGAGTGTTGCGATGAATTAGGTGACCTATTATCACTAAGTTGAAAATATTAAAACCAACACCGATAATGAATGCTAGTGAGTACGACCCGGTCACATCGTACAACGCCCCGCCTATCCACGAACCTAGGGCCATCCCGCCGCTAGCGCATAGTATTACCAGTGCTGTCCGCCTGCCGACCTGGGAGGCCGGCAAGAACTCTCTCACTATTACGGGGTAACAAGGAAGAACTCCACCGTAGCCCAAGCCGAAGAATATTGCGACAAGGTAAATCATCCAGAGATGATCCGCGAAAATGAGTGCGAATAAAAACAAACCTTGGACACCCGAAAAAATAAAAATTGTTTTCAGGCCGCCATACCGTTTACCAAAGAAACCAACTCCAAAAAATGCTGAGACACCCGCTGTTGCTAACATTAGCGCTAGTAATTGAGCACCTGTCTCATAATCGTAACCCAAATCGCTTACGTGCGCGACCATATGAGCTAACGGCAAGGCCATAGCTACGCAGCAACCTATTGACGCTATTGCTAGAGTGATTTGTACCGCCAATGTCGACAAACCCAATAGATCGAGTGATTTATTTGAATCTGAAGAAACTTCCTTGCCGCTTTTTTCACTCTGTCCCTCCTCTATTTTTGGAGGTGTTTGTTTAAGTATGAAAGCTAACGGCAACATAGTTAATAGACAGAATATGCCATACCAAAATGCTGTATCACGCCACCCGATAGAGGCGAACGAGGATTGAAATATTGGCGGCCAAACTGCGCCAGCTAGCGCCTGTCCTGAACCAACTATCCCAACGGCTCTGCTCTTGTTGTGCTCAAACCACCTCGTAATATTTGCTGTAAGTGGCGAAAATAGTGTGGACCTGCCTAAGAGCCCCATTACTATTCCATAAATAGCATAAAGGTGCCACGGGTTTGAAATATAACAGGTCAAAATTGAACCAAGACCGAGCATAGTCGCACCAATAAAAGCTGGCACCCCAAGCCCAAATTTATCAAGCCAATACCCCATCAAAATCCCGCCAAATCCTGCGGCAAAATATTGTAGGGCATAAGCTATCGATGGCACCGCCCGCGGCCAATCGAATTGAAGACTAATAGGCTTTAAGGCAACGACGATAAAATAGACACTGCCAGTACCTATAATCATGAACAACATGGAAGCTGCGAGCACCATATTTCTTTGAAGTATTGGGGTGCGTGATAAAAGAGTTTCCATCTATCCTCATTCTTTCAATGTTTTTTAGCGAAAATGAAAATCTCCGCAAGATACATATGCGCTATGTCGTCGTGCATTTTATAGACACGATCCAAGAATAACTTACGTTGCTAAACTTTAAAAAACTTCTTTAAATGGTCTTAGATCGACTTCAAAACTCCACGCCGATAGATGTTGAAGATGTAATTGCCAATAAGTTTCTGCAATAGCACTTGGATTTAGCATACCATTTTCTCCTGCAGATTTAATCCGTTCTGGAGCTTTGTTTCGAATGACATCACCGTTAATACCACCATCAATTATGACATGCGAAACATGTACTCCTTTTGGACCGTATTCTCTTGCCAATCCACTTGCGACTGCCCTTAAACCAAATTTTGCAGACGCAAATGCCAGAAAAGGTGGACGAGCCCTTAGAGAGGCGGTTGCACCAGTAAATACAATAGTCCCAGATCCCCGCGCGCCTAATCTAGCGGCGGCCTCTCGGCCACTTACGAACCCCCCCAAACAACAAATACGCCAAGCCTCCTCAAAAAAAGCAGCTGTCATTTCAGTAGTTTCGCATCTGAAAGCGTTTCCAGCATTATAACAGACGAAGGCCAATTCCTC
Organism: uncultured Alphaproteobacteria bacterium; assembly: GCA_902589475.1. Lineage (GTDB taxonomy): Bacteria > Pseudomonadota > Alphaproteobacteria > Thalassobaculales > Thalassobaculaceae. The sequence continues at coordinate 30,371 of CACITD010000014.1, forward strand.
GTTCATATCATCGATTTTCATAAATAGTGATACGATCTCGGGCTCTTTCGTTAAATCGACGACAAATGAGCTTGCATTTCCACCATTATTGTTAATTGCTCCAACTATTTTTCGTAATTTCTCCTCTGTACGACCAACGGCAACAACACGGTATCCGTCTTGCGCTGCCCTTTTGCATAAAGCACCGCCAATCCCATCTTCAGCGCCAACTCCCAGGATCAAAGCTATTTGATTGGCCATCTACGTACCCCTATTCTAATCTTTAAGTTTGTCTCATTTGATAATACCATATTACTCGAGATCGCAAACTTACAGATTTAGAAGGACCGAGTGATGCCTGTGGTTCGTCATCCAGACGGTGAAATTTATTATGAGCTGTTGGGAACCGGGGTTCCAATTTTATTTTTATTGCCTCAAAGCGTCGGTCCAAACGGAAATAAAGCTTTGGTAAATAGTTTATCGAAAAAATTTTCTGTTATTTTATTTGACCAATTGGGAACAGGCCGTAGTGTTGCAAACTCTGACAAATATGGCCCGAGTATATCAGATAGAATGACTGAGATTAGTTGCCTTTTAGATCATCTCGATATTGAGGCATCACATTTATTTTGTCATTCCACGGGATGTGGATTGGGGATCTCTTGGGCTAGCTCCCAACCCCCACGCGTAAAAACGCTTACTTTAGTAAATCCATGGAGTTATGCCGATGAACAACTGACCACCTTACAGAGGCTAAGAATTGATGCCGCAAAGCAATTGTCCCCATACTCTTACACTCATTTTAATTCTACAATCTTATTCCCAGCTAATTATAAAGCGGAGTACACGGAAGCATTTGAAGCTGCAGCGATTGCAGCTAAACGCTTTCCGCATAATGCGTTACAAATAGAAAGACGATTAGATAGTATACTCAATTTTGACGCACGAACATTCACCCACAAGGTTGCCTCACCATGCCTAGTGATCACCAGTAAGGATGACATTCTAATGCCGCCATGGCATGCTGATAATCTTACTAAAGAAATTAAAAACACCACCAAATATTGTTTAAATTTCGGCGGCCACATGCTGCCAGAAACAAGAAGTAACAAAATATCCCAGCTTACCCGTAACTTTCTCTTGGAGCATTCCCAAGGATAAGGGGCGACATTTTTTTTTACTTTCAGAGCCTTTGAAGTATATACTTTGAGTTTACATGTTTTTTGACCAAGTTTTATGTCTGGAGTTTACTCATGCCCCATATTAAACCAGAGGGCTCGTTTGTAGCCCTTATCACACCCTTTAATAATGATGGCAGTGTTGATATAGAGGGTTTTAGAACCCTATTAGATTTTCATCAAGAAAATGGAACTCGGGCTGTCTTGATAATGGGATCCACGGGTGAAGTTTCGATGCTGTCAACAGACGAAAGGAAATATATCCTCGAAGAAACGATGAAATTCCATAATGGACGCATGCTTTTCTATTACGGTTGCACAGGGCAAAACACAGAGACAACAAAAGACTTTATCCATCACGCGGGCATCCATGGCGCGGACGGTGCTATAATAGCCGCTCCAGCTTATATCTGCGCGTCGAATGCCGATATCGTCGATTTTTGTTTGGAAATCGCTGACGCCTCTACCATACCTATTGGCTTCTATAATAATCCACCAAGAGTAAAAACGGACTTAACAACTTCTGATATTTTAAAACTAGCCCGCCATGAAAATATCGTGGTGTTAAAGGAATCTACAACCCGTGTTGGACAGGCTGCAGAACTCTGTGCTGCTAAACCCGATCTCTCACTTATGTGTTGCTGCGCACCTAATTTAGGGTTGGTGATTTCAATGATGTCACTAGGCGGACATGGTACAGCTAATATGAGTGGCAATATTATCCCGCAGGAAATGGCAGTTATATCAACACCATGGAAGACAGGTGAGGATGCATTTGCCTGCCGCGAAGCCTGGTTACATAACCTCGAATTATTGAAATACAATTATTCCCATATAAATCCTGTCAGTGTGAAAAGTTTAATGCATGCAGTAGGCCTGCCAGCGGGGCCACTTAGAAAACCATTGCGTCTTCTAGAAGGCGCTGAATTGGACCGAGGTTTAGCAATATTGGAAGACTTAGAGCTCGATAAAAAATATGGATTTCAAATAAGGCGGCAACGCCTTGCCGCTGAATAGACATCTTGTCTTAATAAAAATTGCATGAGCCTAGATGGTAGTATCTACCCTTTAAAGCCCTGATTTGCTCGTATTTTGTTAGCTATATATTCCCCAGCAACTACTGGCGGATATCGAGCGGGCCTTTCTAAGGTTTTACAAGTCGGTATACACTCTATCACTGACCTATGATTAGGATTGAAAAAAAACGGTATAGAAAATCTCTCTACGCCCAACCGATTTATGACCTGATGTTTATTTGATCGATAAACATCATTTGTCCATCTCCCCATTAAATCACCAATATTCACAACAAATGTCCCGGGAATATATGGTGCCTTAATCCAACTACCGTCTTGACGTTCTAATTCCAAACCACCCAGTGGATCCTGTGCCAGTACAGTTATTACGCCGTAATCTGTGTGAGCAAGAGCACCGATCGATCCCTCCTCTCGTGCCTCCGATTGCGGTGGATAATGTAACATACGCATAAGTATTGTTGGATTATCATAATGCCTTAAGAAAAAATCGTCTTCGAGTTCTAGGCTTTTGGCGAACAAGAGCAATAATTTAAATCCAAAGGACTTTACTGCAGAAAAGTAGAGCTCAGCCGGCTCTTTGAACCACTCAGCAGCTGGCCACTGATTAGGGCCATGCAAGGGTAGTCCTCCTTCGACATCCGGATGTGTCAGCGGTAAATCTACCCCGATATCAAAGCTGTCTTTCAAATCAGCAGGCTTTCCAGGATACTTTGTCGTACCCAGTGGTAAGTACCCACGATGAAAACGATCTTTATGCACCTGCATTCGCCATTCCAGAGGCTGATCAAAAAAACGGCGTGATGCCTCGAATGCGTTCGTGATTACAGTGTTAGAGACGCCGTGGTTCACGGCATAAAAAAAGCCAATATCTTTGCAAGCCGACCTGAGTTCCTTCGCTAATTCCTGAATGTTACTGCCATCGACCAAAGGGGACATATCCAAAATAGGTATTTCACCGCAAGTTCTCGATGATCCATTTTTAAAGGGCACAGTTTTTCCTTTTCGTAATTAATGCAAAACTTTTTTACGCAATTAATTTCGGCACTAAAACTTTTTTTAACTATCCAGACATTTAAACGGTTGAATGTTTTACTTTCACAGCGTCCGAGGCCTAATAGTCCGTTGAAAGCCAAGTCTTCCGATACCCGGCAGGCGCAAACTCATATCAAACACGTCAATTCCGAAGTTTAATCCCAAGATGTTAATTTCTAACCCTTCTTCCACTCCTATTAAAATACCAAAAAGACCTAAAACTGAAAACTGATACCCGGTGCCACTCGGGGTGGATGAAAAAAACTTTATCCTCCCAAGCCAATCTTTTCCTATTGCAGTAGGAGGCAGGTCTAAACGTAGCTCTGGTACAATGCGGCCAATCCATGCGATGAACGTATTACTGTTTGGTCCTGGCCAGACGGAATAGGTATTTCTATACGGATAATTTTTTGCAGCCTTGTCTATTTTTTTAATTAGTTCATCAACACCCTCGCCGCGAACATCCACAAGCAATTCTGGTACTGCGTCATACCAAAGACGATCAGGAATATCTCGCTGAATGACCACCGGATCTTCTCCCCTCCTGAGACGCCAACCTACCAACTGATACACAGTGTACTCAGAGGCGTTGGTCGGCTTAACAGCAATCCAAGTGTGAACTCCAAGAATGCCACGCCAACTGAAGGCCCGTGCTGCAAACACTTGAATTACCGCTTCCATTACTTCATCAGGATTAGGAGAAACACCAGAGGACTGCCTTGACGCCTCCCACCAAGCCTTGCCCATGATTTTAACTTCTCCCAATGCTAAAAGGGGACCTGCTATCATAAAGAATAAAAGCACTAACCCGAGCAATTTCACTTTTTTGATCAATTGATGACCACTTATCTAGAAGTTAGATAACTTCTATGCATTTAAATATTTCGACTGCATGATTTCCTCTTAATTTATCTGCGCCGATGGACGTCACTTTTATGTCCGTACGTGATTGCATCCACGCATCATTAGAAATCAAAATATCATTCTTTTCTGATAAACCACATATATTAAATGCGGTGTTGACCGTTTCGCCTAGGAAATCAAACTGCATGGACTTTTGTCCTATGACGCCCGCCACGACGGGACCAAAATGTATCCCCAAATGGAGATCCCATTTTATCTCACGCGTTTTGGATAATTCACTTAGCGCCACAGCGCATTTAGCAATGTCATATACCGGCTCGTCCGCCTCGTTAGAGATGCCAGAGACCCCAACCATAGCATCGCCCACAGTTTTTAATTTCTCTATTGAATATTCTTCGAATACTTTTTCAAAAAGGCCAAATACAGTTTCAAGCTCCTCAACAACTGTCTCCGGGGAATTATCTTCGCAAAACTTAGTAAAGCCAACTAAGTCACAAATCAGTATTGCCACATCTTCGTACCTACGAGGAGTTACTTTACCTAACGATTTAATCTCTGATGCTGCTGACTTGGGCAAAAATGAACGAACTAAATCTAGCGATTTGCGTTTATCCTTCTCTATCCGATTAAGATAAATTGCTTCCTGATCGCGCAACTTCTTTTTTTCAAGTGATGCAGCCACTCGGGCACGCAAAAGCGTTTTATTGAAAGGTTTGGTGATAAAATCATCAGCCCCAACAGTAATGCATTCAGCAGCTGTCTCTACCTCATCTGCTGCGGTTACCATTATGACTGGAATGTTTCGGTGCAGTGGATCAGATTTAAGATTTTTTAGAACATCTAACCCGCTGATTTCCGGCATCATCAAATCTAATAAAATAAGATCAAACTGCCGTTCACTTATTAGTTCCAGTGCTGCGGCGCCCCCGTCAACTAAAGTGATATTTTCATACCCATCCCGTTTGAGGCGGCGCTCAAGCGTATACCTATTATCCTCTATATCATCAACAACAAGTATTTCGCTTTCGTTCGACAACATGAAAACTATACCTTTGCTAGTTGCTCTTCAATTTTTGACATCAATCTAGCAAAATCAACTGGTTTAGTATCATAATCGTTACATCCTGCCTCGATAGCACTAGATTTGTGCTCCTCCATAGCATGAGCTGATAGTGCAATGATTGGAATATCCTTCGTTGAAGCGTCGCTTTTCAATTTCCTTGTAGCGCCCCAACCATCTAAAACTGGCAAACTAAGGTCCATCAAAATTATATCTGGGTTTTCTTTTTGGGCTGCTTCCACGCCAGCTTGTCCGTCCCTCGCAATGACGAGGTCAAAATTCTTTCTCTTTAAGCGTCGTGATAGCATATAAATGTTGTCTTCATTGTCCTCAACATACAATATTTTTGTCATTGCTCTATCCCATTCTCACATTTCTTAATACTTTAGCTACATCGCCGGCTATTGTACCCTCAGTATCAGGTGTCTTTTCTAGTATGCGAGTAACCTCACCGGAGAGAAATTTTTTGTCTTTGTCTGTTAAATCTGCACCAGTAACAACAACTATTGGGACATCATTGCCAAACTTTTCCCTATAAATCTCTAGAAATTCGAAGCCATTCATCACTGGCATATTTAGATCTAATAAAATTAGATCCGGAGACCCAACACCCGCCTTAAGCTTTTCTAGTGCAACTTTCCCGTTTTCTGCTTCCATCACGTCGTACGCTTCTTTTGACAACGCCTCCCGCAATAGAAATCTAAGTTCATTATCATCTTCGATGATGAAAACTGTCTTACCATCGCCGGAACCTATCAATTTTTCTATTGAAGAGATTAAACGATCACGTTCTACAGGCTTGGATAAATAATCTGCCGCCCCCAGTGAAAACCCTCTATTTTTCTCATCTAAAATTGAAGCCATAATTACAGGTATATTTGCTGTTTCTTTACTTGCTTTTAATGTTCTTAGAACCGACCAACCGTCCATCCCTGGCATTAAAATATCCAGCACGACGGCATCAGGTTGTCGTTCGATTGCCATTTTTATACCCAAGGGGCCATCTTCAGCTATTAGCACGCCAAAACCATCCCTCTCAAGTTGTCGTTTCATGAGATCACGGACCGTGGGATCATCATCGATGATGAGTATCGTGTGCTCTGCTCTTGTGGACGACACTTTATCTGTATCGCCCAAAACAACTGCATCATATTTGATGGCGTCTGCCTGAACATTGTCAGCATTATTAGCATTTATAGTGATTGACGCAGTGAAAGTAGTACCTTCGCCTTCTACGCTGCTGACATCTACATCACCCCCCATAATTCTACTTAAATGTTTGGTTATTATTAAGCCAAGTCCCGTGCCACCATACTTACGCGTTGTTGAACTATCAGCCTGCGTAAATGCCTGAAATAACTTATTTACTTGGGCTTCCGACATTCCTATGCCGGTGTCAGTTATAGCTATATCTAAAAATTCTTTCTCGCCTTTTTCTCGCGAATTTAAAGAGATGGTTACCTGACCATTTTCCGTGAATTTGCACGCATTCGACACTAAGTTCAATACAATCTGGCGCACCCGTGTTTGGTCTGAATGTATTGAGTCAAAGTCCAGATTATTTCTTAAAATAAGCTCATTATTATTTTTCTGGGCCAAAGGCTCCGACGTCGCCATAATATCTCTCATGATATCGGAGACAAGAAATTGCTCAAAATAGAGTTCGATCTTCCCTGCTTCTATTTTTGAGAGATCTAAAACATCATTAATTAATGTTAATAAATGACGACTAGCATTGTGTATCCGATCTAAGGGCTCAAGGTAGTCGTCCAAACTATCGTCCTCAGCATCCTCCTTGAGCATTTCTGTTAGACCAATAACCGCATTTAGAGGCGTACGCAACTCATGGCTCATATTTGCTAAAAATTGACTTTTAGCTTCATTGGCCTCATCCGCTTCAATTTTTGCTAATTCGAGGTCTTTTTCTCGCTTTTTCAACTCAGTGATATCCGACGCAAAACTTAAAGTACTCCCGTCCTTCAGTCGCGTGTCATTAAACAGAAGAATTGTTCCATCAGCGAACTCAGTTTCTCGTACTTGTTGTCCTTCAATTTGCTGCCAACTTTTTTGCCTCTCAAGAATTCTTTGTTCCTTAGACAGTTTATCCGCAAATACAATGGCGTTTCTTGACAAAAATTGATCACGCATCGAGGACCTCGGTTCACCAATATCCAGCGCGACACCAAATTTATCCCAGAGATCTCTGAGCACTCTATTCACTCCGATTAAATTATCCTCTTTATCCCAAAACGACATTCCATTAGGAATTTGTTCAAGTGCTTCGGTCAACCTGCGATTGACTTCTTCGCGTCTCTTTCGCTCTGTTATATCGGTGTAGACGCTAATAACCGATCCGTCTGGAAACGTTTTGTCTGAAAAAAGGAGCACGGTCCCATCAGAGTAAACCTGCTCGCGCTCGGTAGTGCCTACCTTCATTAATTGTTGCTGAATATCATTTTCTGTAAGACCCTCTTTACCACTTTCACCAGGCCTCATTCCAGTAGCGATGAACTGTTTCCGCATATCTAACCGACTCACCCCTGGCCTCATATCAAAGCCTTGTTTTTTACTAAACTCAGTTGCTACAGCATTACAGAACACAAGATTTTGGTTTTCGTCCCAAAATACTAATCCATTTGAGATCGAGTTAATTCCGTCACTCAATCTTTGCAACTCAGATTCCCTACGTTTCTGCTCCGTTATATCTGTGAAAGCCTGGAACAAACTTCCGTCTTTAAGCCTAATGTAAGAGAAAAGATACGTGTCATCGCCAACAACACGCTCAAAACTTTCAGCTACACTATCCTCGTTCTCATTGTATAAAATACTAGCGCGTTGCGATTTCAACTGCGCAATGAACGCTTCATCAGTCATATTGTCGGGAATTTCAAAGGACGCAGTCTCAACTTGTCGCCTCGCTACTTCGTCATAAGAGGCACCTAGACGAAACTCGAAATCAAAGCTATTTAAGCCGAACTGATGCGCGCTTCTGTTAAAATAAATGAGAACATCATCTTTATTCCATATCAATGTCCCCACCGAGCTATAATCAGTAGCTGTATTTAATCTCGCTAACTCTAATTCATGTTTCTTAAGTTCTGTGATATCTGCAAAGGTTTGAAATAGACTACCGTCCTGTAGTCGCACCATGGAGCTTAAGAAGGTTTTGTCACCAAATTCTCTTTCAAAACTTTGGGATTCGCTCTCTCCATCGTGTTGATACGTTACCAAAGCTCGGTTTTTTAATTGCTTTTCCAAAAAGTCATCCAAGGTAGTATCATCTGGTACAACGAGTGCGCCCTTATCCATTAAAGACCTTGCAAAATCTGTATAAGTGATACCCTCCTCTATCTCTACCCCATGAACCTCCTTATTATGCTCTTTAACAAAGCGATTAGCATAAATAAGTCGGTCGTCTTTATCCCAAATCATTGATCCCACCGAACTTAAATCCGTTGCAGTTCTCAACCGTTGAAGTTCCGCCTCTTGCTTCTTAAGCTCGGTTACATCTGTTACAATGGTGACAAGGCCACCGTCGCCTAATCGCGCATCGGTTAAGAGAAATTGCTGTCCCTTGCTAGTAGTTCGCTCCCTGACTTGTTGGCCTTTTAAATCAGCTCTCGAAGTAGAAATCTCTTTAAGGTATTCTTTCTCGGATTTTCCGTCAGGTATGGCGATCGCACCATCTTTGATCATCGATTTCTGTATCTCAATCCATGTATCACCGAGCTCGTAGGATCTAATCCCCCGTGCTTTTTGAACCTGATTAACGAACTTGTTTACGAATACTAACTTGTCATCTTTATCCCATAACAGCATTCCATTTGGCACCTCCTGCATAGCAGAGGATAAACGTTCTAGCGCTTCATTTTGTCTTTTCAAGTCAGTTATATCAGTGGAAATTGTAACCAATCCCCCATCATCAAGGCGATTAGTACTAAGACGAAAAGTTGCAATATTCATCTCTGACTCAAGTACTTCCTCTTCCTTTATTGAAGAGCGAATTTTGATACGTTCCTTAATAAAATTTTGCTTTGTAGTGCCTTTAGGAGGAATAACGCTGCCTGCATTGATTAAAAGGGTAACATACTCCGACCAACTCATGCCTTCTTTGACTTCTACGCCACTTTGCTCCATGTCTTGATGAAATTTTGCGTTTCCAAAAAGAAACTTATCCTCTCGATCGAATACCCAAATACCTGCAGAGGACTTATCCATGGCATTAGATAAAACCGATATCTTTTCACTACTTGCTTTTAGCTCAGTAATGTCAGACGATACCGTAACGAGTCCTCCATTATCCAAACGTGTAGTGGTTAAAAGACTAGTTCCTTTAGCCGTCCTTCTCTCAGTAATTTCGAAATCCTTAATTTTTAACCGTTGAGCCGCCCTCTGATTTATAAATTGTTCCTCGTCAAGGATTTCGCCAGGGGATAAGATTTGCGCCTTTACTAACAACCTAAGATAGTCTTGATATTTCATTCCAACTTTAGGCTCAAACCCTGCATCTCTGGCTGTCGATCTTACTTGCTCATTAGCGAAAATTAGTCTTTCGTCTTTATCAAAAATCCAAATGCCGTTGGACGATTTATCCATTGCTTCAGTGAGAACACTTAATTTGTCGTTTGTTGATTTTAAATCTGTGATATCGGTAGAAATCGTTAAAAGCCCACCATCGTCCAAACGGGTCTCCGTTAACAATCTGGTACCCATTGTTTCAGTGTTCAGTTCCCTTACTTCTTCAGTAGTAATTTTAGCTCTATTTTCAATTCTTGATGAAAGAAAATCGTCTAGTGTTACATCATCTGGAAGCTTTACGACGCCAGCATTAATCATTTGCCGGATGTAATCGATGTAGTGCATCTCTTCGGTTATTACTATGCCTGATTTTCTCGAGTTTTCTTTTACGAAAGTATTTGTGAATATAAACTTATCATTTTTATCAGATATTATTATCCCATTAGACGATTTGTTCATTGCCTCGGAAAGCACGGCATTCTTGGCATTGCTTTCACGCAGTTCCTTTGCTTGCTTTTTGTAGTCGGTTATATCAGACACAACAGTTATAAACCCCCCATCATCTAGGCGAGTAGTTGTATCCAAAATCCAGGTTCCATCAGATCTTCCAGTTTCTGTGATATACTGATGATCTATGTTCTCCCTCATTGCTTTTCGATTGGCTAAGTGTTCTTCAGCTGTCATCCCTTCGGGTACTGTAAAGATACCCTTCTCAACTAGGCGCCTCAGCCATTCGTCATGCGTCATCCCTTCATGGACGGGCAACCCTCTACTATTCTGCAAATCATGAAAGCTCTTATTTCCATAGACAAATCTGCCGTCCTTATCGAAAATAAACGTTGTGTTGCCCGTGCTATCTAGGGCTTTAGAAAGCGACGTTAGTTTTTCGTTATTCTGCTTTTGCTCTGTGATATCAGTAAAGCTAGTAAACAGACCACCATCTTTCAGACGAATATCGGTTGATAATACCGTTACACCATTCTTGAACGTTAGTTCTCTTGAACGCCTATCCTTTATGTCCTGACGCTCTTTCTCCATCTTGTTTAGAAAACTCTCCTGATCTAAATCTTCAGGAACCTCGATTATACCTAGCGTAATTTCCTGCGCGGTCCATTTGCGCCAACTCATGCCCTCCGTCAACTCAACCTTACCAAATTTTTCATTGAATTCTTCATTTTGATAAATTTCGAGCATGCCCGGATCTGCGTGCAAAAGATTATCATCTTCATCCCATAAGATAGTTCGAACTCCTGTCGCCGAGAGGCCTTCGAACAATTGACTCAATTGATTGGTATTTGGTTCCATCTTCTTCACCCTTCAGTGATCAGATCACGGCCCTAGCCGCACAAATAAGGTACCCAAAATTTTGCTAAATAATTTTCTGTACTGTCAACCGATAAACGCAACTGTCATAAATTTGTAACAGTATTTAGTCACTTCCAATTTGACGGTTGAGGGATTAGTAAATTGATATTTACCGAACCAAAGACAGGAAAGCTTTAGCTCTCAAATCTTGTGGGAACCACTTTTCTCAAATTTCCGGAGAGCCGTTAGCAGATTTACCGTTCAAGTTTTGCCCATAAAAAAGTGAGATTTGGGCAAATGGGAAAACAGTAAGGGTTAGAGAAAACCTTATTATGACTCGGCCAAGTCCCGAAGCATTGGGCCACCTTCTGTTAGGGCGTGCATCCCCAATACGCTAACGCATTGAAAGATTTCCATAATCTCTTCTTTTGTTGCGCCATAGTTGAGCGCATTTCGGATGTGAATTCTAGCTCCCTCCTCATGCAAATGAGTTGTAGCCGTATCAATCGCGATATATATAAATTCCTTTACCTTGGGCTCTAACGTTCCCGACTTCCAGGGGACGGAGGAAAAATCAAGATAACACTCAAAGAACTCTGGGCTAAGTTTTAACATGTCGTCCCAAAACGGGCTCCAATAGCCGCGATTTTTAATAAAGCTTTCCTTTAAGGCTTTTTCATGATCTCCATATTCAATATTATCAACTTCATCACCGCGACCCATCTTCCTCAACTCATCCATCAAAATTGGGACACCCATGGTACACGTGTGTATCCCTAAAACACTGGTTAACTCCAAAACTTCCATTATCTCGTCTCGGGTTGCACCCAGGGCAAGTGCGTTTTCCATATGCAACTTTAAGCCTGGCAGATATAAGTGTGTAGTTGATGCATCTATCGCGATATAAATAAATTCCCGAATTTTAGGGGACAACGCATTATTTTTGGATGGAACAGATGAAAACCTAGAGTAAGTAGAGAAGAAATTACTATCAAGCTCTAAAACATCTTCCCAAAACTTACTCCAATAGCCGCGATTTTTAATAAATTCTTCTTTTAACTGCTCTTTAGTTTTAGTTGTCTCAGACATTAATCAAACCCTTTGCCTTAATTCATCGCGTCGTGCTTTTATGCGTTCACGCATTTTGACATCTGCCTCTTTGGAGCCATCGTGAAACGTTCCAAACCACTTGTCCAACGGGGCAAGGCTGCCACCATAATTACACTCGAAATGCTTATGATGCAGATAATGAAAATGGTTTCCGCCATCTATCCCCAATTTTTTTCCAATCATCAGCTTGTCAAAGCCACTATGTGAGAGAGCCGGATAAAATGCTGCAAGTTGCAACTGAAACAATGCATTCACGGGATGTGCTGCGATAAGCCACTGAACCATTAGCGTAGATAAATAGATCAGATGTTCAACAGGATGCATAGCTAATCCTGACCATGGACCTACCTCTACATTTCTGTGATGTAAGGCGTGAAAACGATTATAGAAAAACTTAACATGCAGTAGCCTGTGCCCAAGATAAAAATGCACAGCGTGGATAGCGGGCGCAAGCAAAATTAGAAAAACAAACCAGCTCCAAAATACAACTTGCGAGCTACCTAGGTCGAAAAGACCAAGATAGCCATTGGCAAAAGCCCAATAAGTGAACACTTCGTAACCAGTGATGATTGGCACAGCGGAGGCAAGCGTTCGTATCATATTATCTCGAACCTGGTTTTTAAAAAGGAACTTTTTACTACCTTTTGCAAATGGCCGCGTGGTAAAGCGATGATTATTTCCTTGTCCTTGAAAGACATATAGATACAAGTGCAAACCACCAAATAACAGCGTAATGAGCGCCAAATTGCGCGCGAATATTAACCCAACCCACCAAAGCTCAAAAGTTGCCATCGTCGATAGATCGGGTGTTAAGTAACACCAAGTCAATAGTGTAATGCCCATCCAGAAGGCATTATAAGGCCAGAGAAATCCTGGAAACCCAAACAACCATTTCGACATAGTTGGAAATTTTATCGGCCAATTGTTTATTGGGGCAAGCGTTATTGGTTTCGACGGCCGCCACTCTCCCCTTGAATTCCTATCATATGATACCTCACTCAAACTACTATCCTCCGCGCGGTGTTGGTGGAATACTATCATTGAAAAGTGAAAAGAAAAAGCAACGGAGTCCGGTATTTACTTTATATCATTCTTAAGATTGCTTCCTGTATCTAAAGAGACAATCATCCTATGTAATTGATGCTTCATAGATATCGTTGATTGTTTGGCTAAGAGTGTTATTGAATATTTCATCGCTCTGTTGGGCCGACAGCCCCTCTGTAAGAGCTCTAGAAAAACTAGCCGTCATACCCAAGTTTGACCGAAGTCTTAGATTAGACTCTTCCCTTGTATATCCTCCCGATAAAGCTACAACACGCATAACTTTAGCATGATCAATTGCGGGGGAATAAAGGTTTGCGTTTTCTGGAAGGGTAAGCTTTAGCATCACTCTCTGTTCGCCTTGCAATGCATCCAAATGCTTTATCAAATTCGCTAAAAGTATCTCTTCTGCTTCAGCTTTATCTTCTATTTTGATATTCACCTCGGGTTCGATAATTGGAACTAGACCATAACCAAGGATGGTTTGACCTATCTCAAATTGCTGAGACACATTCTCTTCAATACCTTTATTATCCGCTCGATTTATTACTGACCGCATTTTCGTTCCGAAAATACCAGCGGCGCTTGCTCTTTCGAGTAAACTTTCAAGGTCCGGCATTGGTTTCATCAACTGCACGCCGTTGTTTTCGTCCGCGAGTCCTTTATCAACTTTTAAAAATGGTACTATTCTGCGTTCATCCCATAAAAAGTCTGCTGCGGATTTTCCTGCGACCTCCCGATCCATTGTGTTTTCAAAAAGAATGGCGCCAATTACTTTATTACCGTTAAATGCGGGCGATTGCATAATTCTGCATCTCATTTGATGAATTAAGTCAAACATTTGATCATCATCTTTGTAGGCATTCTCATCTATGCCATATAACTTTAGAGCTTTGGGAGTAGAACCACCACTTTGATCCAATGCGGCAACAAAACCAGGGCCACTGGTCATCTTTTCGGCTTGGTCCGCTCTCGTCATAATATCCGTCTCCCCATAGACTTTAGACAATCTGATTTCTTAGAAAGTTATATTTGAAAAAAAAAGTTCCCTCAATACGACGCTGTTATCTTTTAGGTTTTTTTGAGTAAAATAATTAAATGAAGCGATACCCAACAATTTTTCTATAAATCGGCAATAACTTCTTAATTCACTAAATCTAACTGTTTCAACAACTTCTCCAGCGAAAACGTTAAGACAAACTCTCGTTATCTTTCATCATAGATCGCGCTATGTTCCCTTGCTGCACTTGACTTGCACCCTCGAAAATTCTGAACAACCGGACATCTCTAAAAAGGCGCGGCACGTCTGATAAATCTTCCATATAGCCCAAACCACCCATCACCTGGACAGCCCGATCCGCAACGCGCGAGACCATCTCTGAACAAAATAGTTTAGCCGACGCGATGTCTATAAAGGGTATTTGATCACCGGCATCAAATTGTTTAGCACAATCTAAACACAAGGCACGCCCAGCTGCCATCTCAGCTCGACTATCCGCTAGCATAGCCGCTATTTGACCAAACTCACCAATTCGTTTTCCAAACTGCTCACGTTTAGATGCATATTCGGTCATCTCTGTTATAAGTCTGATTGCTTGGCCAACGCAGGTAGCAGCTACATGTAAACGAGCATGGTTTATTCCTCTCAATGCAGCTTTTAGCCCTCTTCCCTCCTGTCCTCCAACGATCGAATCCGCCGGAACTTCGCAATTTTCAAACCACACATAACATGCATGGCTTCCCTCATTACCTAACATTTTTGGAGGATCACCTACTCTAATTCCATCTAGTGTAGCATCTACTAGAAATGCCGAAATGCCGTTGGAGCCGGTTGAAGATGGATCTGTTCTAGCCATAACTAAAAAAACATCCGCTTGTGGAGCATTCGTTATATAACGCTTCTCGCCATTTATAATCCACCCATCATTACCATGCCTTTTCGCGGTCGTTTTTAAAGAACCCGCATCAGATCCGGCTTCCGGTTCTGTCAAAGCAAAGGCACCAGTGCAAAGCCCCCTTGCCATTTTTGGTAAGTATTTTTCCTTCTGTTCCTCCGTAGCGAAATCCAATACCGCTTGAGATGTAAGGCCTATTGTCGTCGAGAACCTTGATCTGTAAACACACGACGCCTGACAAAATTCAAAAGTTAATCGGACCTGCTCTTCCATCGAAAGACCGAGCCCCCCATACTCGATAGGTATCGAAATTCCAAACAACCCCATATCTCGAAGAGCGTCTGTCAAATCGTCTGGAATACCCTCTTCAAGAGAGAGTCGATCCTCTGAGGCAATAAGTAGTGTTTGTGATAACTCTCGAACAGCTTTTCTATACTCTTCAAAAGTTTCATATTTATCGAGAATCAATTTCATCTCCTAAAACATTATTAAAATTTTGGGTATTTAATTAGGTTAGCTCTATGAGCTGGTATCATTAAGAATTACCAAGTCGCTTGGCGTCAAGTAAAGCTTTCGCCCAGTCTGAAGGCTTTTCTTGAGGAAGATTATGTCCTGCGCGCGCAAACTGCCTATATTCATAAGGTCCGCAAAACTTTTCCGAATGGCTTTTCGTAGATCCACTCACACCGTCGCTACTCCCATCAATGCAAATAGCGGGAACCAAAATTTTTGGTTGTGCTGCTAATCGCCTTTCAATATCTGCAAACTCAGGGTCACCAGCGACTAGCCCATACCTATGGCGATATGAATGGATCACCACGTCAACAAAGTCCAAATTATCGAAAGAACTAGCAGTTTGTTCAAATTCTTCTGGTGTGAATTTCCAATCCGGAGACCACATAGTCCACAAGAGCTTGGCAAGATCACGCCGGTTCTTCTCAAGTCCTTTACGTCCTCTCTCATTATGAAAGTAATATTGGTACCAATATGCCGCCTCAGCTTTTGGTTTTGCCGGTTCACTCGACTTTGATATATCCTGAATATTGTATGAATTACCAGACACCAATGCTGTGACCCGTTCCGGCCATAGAGCGGAGACTACGCACGCAGCCCTACCACCCCAGTCATAACCGCCTAGAACCGCGCTTTTAATGTTCAAAGCATTCATGAAACTTAGAAGGTCTGAACCAAAGGCAGCTTGCTCGCCGGACCTAATAACATCGTCTGATAGGAAACTTGTTGCACCATATCCGCGCATATAGGGAACGATAACTCTAGCTCCATGCGTCTGCAGGATTGAAGCTGATTCAGTATAAGCATGAACATCATACGGGAAACCGTGTAATAGTATACAAGGCCATCCAGCTGGAGAACCATATTCCAGATATCCAACCTCAAGAACTCCCGCCTCTATTTTCTTAATGTCCATAACTGGTTCCAAGCCTGTTTCTTATCATCGCTTTTTAAAGCTATCTACTTTTCTTCCAATCATAGCCAACTGGAAGAAAATACATTACCACACGGCTTTAGGTCAAAACCGATATAACACATGCTCCGACAGTGGGTCTCGATGATCTAACTGGGGATGCATAAAATTTTCTTCTGGATTACTCGTCATCCCAAGTTTTTCCATTACCCGCCAGGATCTTTTATTATTTTTTGCAGTGATTGCTAAAATTTCTGGCAATTTTAGACACTCAAAACCATACCGCGTCACCTTCTTGGCGGCCTCTGTAGCTAGACCTTGTCCCCAATACTCCCAAGAAAGTCGCCAAGCTAATTCTACGTTAGGTGTAAAATACGCATCAAAACTAAAGTATTTTAGCCCAACAAACCCTATAAATTTATTTGCAGACCGAAGTTCTACTGCAAAGAGTCCAAACCCAAAATCTCTAAAATGTGATTGTATTTTATCTAGTGACGCCAATGTTTCCTCCCGTGTTATCACGTTAGGAAGGAATTCACAGACCCTAGGGTCCGCGTTTAATAAAACAAATGGCTCTATATCTTCTCGATTCCAGTTTCTTAAAATGAGCCTCGGCGTTTCAAGATTTTTTATATATGTTTCGTTGTTCACGACAAATTTCTTTTGATACGCCATTCTTTATACTTAGAAACATTCTCCTCATTTGGCGGATAATGGCCTGGAATTTCAGCGCCATTTCTTACTTGCTCTAGAATAAAAACTTCGTGTATTTCCTGTTCTAGTCCGTCATTTGCTATTTCCTCAGCTATAGCTTTTGGAACAACGACAACGCCGTCATTATCAGCTATTATCCAGTCACCTGGGATAACAGCTACTCCTCCGCAACCAATCGGCACTTCTAATTCGCCGTCAGATAAATTAGCAACGGAAGCCGGAGCAGCAGCACCCGGACACCAAACCGGCAAGCCAGAGGCCATGACGCCGTCCGCGTCTCTAACATTTGCATCGCTAACCAACCCAGCAATCCCTCTTACTTGAAGTCTAGTAGCAAGGATATCACCGATAGCCGCACCGTCTCCCCGTCCAAGCGCATCAACAACCAAAATATAGCCCGGAGGACATTCTTCTATTGCTCTACGCTGTGCTAAGTCTGTACGCTTTAGAATATCGGGACCATTTAAATCCTCTCTTCCAGGTATAAAACGTAATGTGTAGGCGGGGCCTGCAATCCTTTCTTGCGATTGGCTGAGTGGCTTCGGCCCATGCATCCAGATTGATTTGATGCCTCTTTTTAACAACTGCATGGTGAGTGTAGCCGTAGATATTTTTTTAAATTTATCGGCAAGTTCTTTATCAACCATACTTCACTCCCTGATTTCCATTCCGACAATATTAAAACACAGTATCGAACCTGATATAATAAAAGAAGTCCTCTTACTCTAGCATGCTTCGTTCGGTATATTACGTATAAGGAGTTATAACAGACTTTTAACCATTAGGATGGTAGCTTGTTTCTTCTAACTTACCGCAGGTCGGCTTGGTTTTTTAAAAACATTAAAAAATTCTTGGGATTAGCAAATGGAAAATCACAATCTTCCAGTACCACGAAGTGACTTCATAGGCATTGAAAATACTATACATCTTGCCACCGGTGGCGAACCACCTTTACTTGCTAGACATAGGAATGCGTTTGAGAAATTTGCAAAAGATAAAGCTCAGGGAATGCCAGGTTATATGCGGCACTGGGAGCAAGTTGAGGCGGCGCGTTCGAAATTAGCTGATTTTTTTACCCTTAATCCAGAAGACATTGGTCTAATAGGGAATGCATCTGAAGGGATCGTGAAGGTTCTATCTAGTATCGATTGGAACGAGGGTGACAACGTCGTGGTTTCTGAATTGGATTATACGTCCGGCCGTTATGCGCTTGGGAATCTTAAAAGGCGGGGAGTAAAAGTAAGAATGGTTCCAGTAACAGGCTGGTACATCAATACAGACGATTTGAGAAACGCATGTGACGATAAAACACGCGTTGTCTATATCAGTCAGGTTAATGCAACCACGGGACAATTTATTGACATAGCCAATTTATCAAAATATTTGGAGCCATCGAACGCTTACTTAATCTTAGATGCAAGCCATGCGCTCGGCGTTGTTCCGATACAGGGGCACCTCGCTGATTTTACGGTAAGTTCTTGTTACAAGTTTGCACTAGGTATCCACGAAGGTATCTTTGCATGGAACCAATCAAGGACCCGCGACTTTATACCATTTGGCGTTGGGTGGTCGTCTGCAACAGCTGGTGAAAAAAGAGATGAGTTTTTTTTGAAACCCGGTGCAAAACGAGTTGAATACGGAAATGCTGGTCATCTAGGAGCCTATCTACTAAATGAGTCACTCGATTACCTAAATAATTTTGGAATAGAAAAAATATCTAGTCATGCCCGAGAGATGTGCAAGAAACTAATAGAGGGTTTA
>CACITD010000015.1 GCA_902589475.1 uncultured Alphaproteobacteria bacterium
AAAAGACTAAGTACTGAAGGTTCCGACATGAAAGTTGTGGCCGCACTTATAAAAGAAACGCGTATTGTGGACGAGCACACCATTGATCTCGTCACTCCCGCTCCAAACCCTATACTGCCACTGCAGTTGGAAATCTTTTACATTATGGATAAACAGTGGGCTGAAAAACACAAAGCATTAGAGGCTACAAATGTTAAAGGTGGCGATGAAGGAAACTATGCAAACCTTAACGCGAACGGTACAGGACCATTTATGCTCGGTGCCAGACAGTCGGGTGTGAAAACAGAACTCGTGATAAACCCTAACTATTGGGGCTCCGTAAAAGGCAATATTACAAAAGCAGTATTTACGCCGATTGCCCAAGACGCCACAAGGGTTGCTGCTTTGATTTCTGGTAATGTTCACATGGCATATCCCGTTCCTGTTCAGGACTGGAAAAGACTCGATGATGCGAAAGGGGTAAAGCCTCTAGCAGGTCCTGAAGCACGTACAATTTTTCTTGGTTTTGATCAGTTAAGAGACGAATTACTTTACTCAAATATTAAGGGCAAAAATCCATTCAAAGACCTCAGGGTAAGGCAGGCGTTTATAAAAGCAATTAATATCGACGCCATTAAAAAGAAAGTAATGAGAGGAGCGAGCGTACCGGCGGGGCTGATGGTAGCTCCACAAATTAATGGTTTTAATTCTGCTCTCAATGACAGACCCTCTTACGATCCGAAAGGTGCAAAAAAGTTATTGGCCGACGCAGGTTATCCAGATGGTTTTGAGGTAACAATGGATTGCCCAAATAATCGCTACGTCAATGATGAGCGTATTTGTCAAGCTTCCGCATCCATGTTAGCCAAGATCGGAATTAAGGTAACCTTGTTAGCCCAGCCGAAGTCAAAATACTTTGGCAAGGTATTGGCTCAGAATAATTATGACACGAGCTTTTTCTTACTAGGATGGACCCCATCGACATTCGATAGCCACAATCCGATATCTTCTTTGATGGCGTGTAGAGGTGGTCCTGACAAACTAGGAGCCTTTAATCTTGGAGGTTACTGTAATCCAAGAATTAATGAACTTGCGGCTTCGATACAATCCGAGACGAACCAAGAAAAACGACAGAATATGATCGATGAAGCATTCAAAATACACAAGGATGAAGTAGGTCATATTCCCTTGCATCAACAGCCGCTTTCATGGGGAATATCCGAAAAGGTTGATCTGATTCAGCGTCCAGATAACGTTTTGGATCTCAGGTACGTCAACGTTAATTAAATCCCTAACTCCCTGAGGAGGATAATTAATAATTCCTCCTCAGGCTTTTTTAAAAAAAATACGTAAAACCAGTCTCTTTTTATGAAGTAAGCCATTCCCGAGGTTAATTGAGGTTATGCTAGCATTTATATTTAAACGTCTACTGCAATCAGTAGTTGTAATGCTGACAGTTGCACTCATTGCTTTCGCATTGTTTAGATATGTTGGTGATCCGATTAATAATATGGTCGGTCAAGATACGACCCTGGAAGAGCGTGCAGAACTAAAAGAGCGTCTTGGTTTAAATGATCCCTTCATAATCCAATTCTATCGTTTCGTCCGAGACGCTTCTGTTGGTGAATTTGGCCTCTCGTATCAACACAGACGTCCTGTCAAGGAACTCATAGCCGAGCGGTTGCCGGCTACACTTGAACTAGCGCTAGTGTCGGCTATTTTAGCACTCGCAATCGGCATTCCGATGGGTGTTTATACCGCGCTCAAGCGGTATGGTTTCCTCTCAAGAACATTCATGACAATTTCACTTGTTGGGGTGTCGTTACCAACATTTTTAATTGGAATTCTACTTATTTTATTTTTTGGTGTCATATTACGTTGGCTTCCAACTTTTGGTAGGGGAGACGTAGTAGAAATTGGTTGGTGGACCAGTGGCTTTTTAACAGCCTCAGGTCTAAAATCCCTTATAATGCCTTCTATCACACTTGCACTTTTTCAGATGACTTTGATCATGCGTCTAGTAAGAGCGGAAATGCTAGAGGTGTTGCGAGCAGATTTTATAAAGTTTGCGCGTGCCCGAGGTCTACCAACTCGAGCCGTTCATTTTAGGCATGCTCTAAAAAATACACTTGTCCCTGTTATAACAATAACTGGCCTTCAGCTTGGTTCTATCATAGCGTTTGCTATTATAACCGAAAGCGTCTTTCAATGGCCTGGCATGGGACTTCTTTTCATTCAGGCTATTGGCGAAGTTGACATTCCCGTGATGGCAGCCTACCTCGTGCTAATCGCATTTTTCTTTGTTGTAATTAACATGGTTGTCGACATCCTTTACTTTGTTGTTGATCCCAGACTTCGTGTCGACAAGGCACTCGTTAATGGCCAGTAGTTAGTAATGACAGAAGATAAAAACCCTATAACTTTACTTGATTACTTTGGACAGATGCGTGATAGCGATCTCTGGTTTAGCTTTACACGATCTCCCGTTATTGTTGCGTCGGCCTGCGTAACGCTATTGTATTTAATAGTTACTATTTTTGCACCACTCATCGCACCCCATGACCCGTTCGATTTAGCTAGCATAGATTTATTAGACGCAAGTCTCCCACCTTTTTGGATGGATGATGGGGAACTTCGATTCATTTTAGGTACGGATGATCAAGGAAGAGACATTCTTTCAACGATAATATATGGCTCACGAATTTCATTATTTGTTGGTTTTGCATCAGTTATTTTTTCTCTAATCCTTGGCGTGGGCCTGGGTCTCATTAGTGGTTATGTGGGAGGCCGACTAGATGCATTTATAATGCGTGTTGCGGACGTTCAACTGTCTTTTCCAGCTATACTTATAGCCTTGCTGGTAGATGGACTAGCAAGAACATTACTCCCTCGCGAACACCACGACGAAGTAGCTCTTTATGTACTCGTATTCGCCATTGGAATTTCTGGTTGGGTTCAATATGCTCGGACAGTCAGAGGGCAGACGTTAGTAGAAAAAGGGAAAGAATATGTGCAGGCGGCGCGGGTTATTGGCATTCGAAAATGGACGATTCTTCTACGCCACATATTACCGAATGTAACGGGACCAGTTCTTGTAATTGCAACTATACACCTAGCTATTGCAATTATTACCGAAGCTACTCTCAGCTTTTTAGGGGTAGGTGTACCACCAACCACACCCTCTCTAGGAACGCTTATCAGGATAGGCAATGATTTTCTCTTCTCTGGAGAATGGTGGATAACAATTTTCCCTGGCGTAGCCCTGGTTCTTCTTGTTCTGGCCGTGAACCTTTTAGGCGACTGGTTACGTGACGCCCTAAACCCTAAACTACGGTGACTAAATTGACGCTTCTTCAAATAAACAATCTCGAAATAGAGTTCCCCAGTCGCAAATCAGTTTTAAGAGCTGTAGATAACGTTTCTCTCTCCCTCGAAAAAGGGGATATTCTAGGAATAGTTGGCGAATCTGGCGCGGGAAAATCAACTGTAGGTAACGCACTTATAGGTCTATTAGAACCACCTGGACAAATGACGAAAGGGGAAATTTTCCTTGACGGCAATCGTATCGACAATCTGCCAGATTCCGAAAAGCAGAAGATACGTGGTAAAGAAATTGGAATGATCTTCCAAGATCCTTTAACAAGTCTCAACCCTCTGCAAACAATTGAGGATCAGCTGGTCGAAACGATTAACTTGCATCTAGGGCTTGGGGAAAACGGCGCTCGAGAAAGAGCGGTTGAGCTACTTGATCAAGTTGGCATTCCTGATCCCGATGTCCGCGTCAAACAATATCCACACCAGTTTTCCGGAGGAATGCGACAGCGAGTTGTCGTGGCATTAGCACTTTGCGCTGAACCTAACCTCATTATAGCAGATGAACCTACGACAGCTCTCGACGTATCGATACAAGCCCAAATCCTTGATTTGATGAGAGGGTTGTGCAAAGAAAAGCAGGTAGGCATGGTTATTATCACACATGATATGGGAGTAATAGCGGACATTACCGATAGAGTTGCTGTTATGTACCGTGGACGTTTAGTGGAGCACGGAGCGACAGAAAAGATCCTTGGTAATCCTGACCACCCCTATACTCAAAGTTTAATCTCCGCCGTACCAAGACCCGATATTAAACTTATACGTTTTCCACAGGTCACGTATATAGAAGACGTTGCAGAAAAAAATACTGAAATCGATATAACCGAACACTGGCTTGGCAAGGCTCGCGAATACGAAACAGCGCCAGGTCCCCTCGTTGAGTTAAAAAATATCGGCATGCGCTTTACTACTAAGCCAGCTTTTCTGAGAAAGAATAGGATTTTCCTAGATGCGGTAAATAATGTTTCTTTAGATATCCATGAGGGGGAGGTATTTGGACTAGTTGGAGAGTCGGGATCAGGAAAGTCAACTGTAGCAAGAATCATCTGCGGATTATATACGCCGGTTTCTGGCGCAATTAATTTTGCAGGTACAGAATTAACTGCGTTAAAAAAACAAAGCGACCTAGACCCGTTCCGCAAACAAATGCAAATGATATTTCAAGACCCATATTCAAGCTTAAACCCTCGCATGCGTGTACTTGATATAGTGGCAGAACCAATTCTCTTTCATCAGTTAGCTGAAACGCGACGCGAGGTTGAAATCATAGTCAAAGATTTATTAGAACATGTTGGATTAGGCGCACAATCCGCAGTCAAGTATCCTCACGAATTTTCTGGTGGACAACGACAGCGCATTTCTATCGCCCGCGCATTAGCTACTAGGCCAAGGTTTCTCATTTGTGACGAACCCACATCCGCACTTGATGTATCAATACAAGCCCAAATTCTCAATTTGCTAAAAGACCTTCAAGAGGAACTTGGTCTAACAATGCTGTTTATAAGCCATGATTTACCTGTAATCCGACAAATGTGTGATCGAGTGGGAGTTATGAAGGACGGATTTTTGTGCGAAATGAAAGAAACTGAAGTACTTTTTGAAAACCCAGAACATGAATATACACAGCATCTACTTAATCTCATGCCGCGCTTAGAGGGCTTATCTTTGGAAGGGCTGGATATGCAGCCGCAACCAAATCAAAACTAAAGAAAGGAAGAAAAGTGACTTCTTACGACGTTGTTATAATTGGGGCTGGAAACGCAGCATTAACGTCAGCACTTGCAGCTCGCGAAAATGGGGCCTCTGTGTTAATTCTAGAAAAAGCACCGGAACATGAAAAAGGCGGCAACTCCTATTTCACCGCCGGAGGCTTCCGTTTCTGCTATGATAATATAGAGGATGTAGCAACTGATGTTTTAACGGATCTTTCGCCAGCAGAACGCGACCAGATCGTCCTACCAAAACACGACAGACAAGTATTTTACGATGCTCTTATGAAAGTTACCAAGCATCAAGCAAATGAAGACATGGCGTGGAGATTAATCGATAACTCTAGACCAACTATGGTATGGCTGCGCAATCATGGCATCCGATTTATACCAATGTTTGGCCGGCAGTCTTTTATGGTCGACGGAAAACACCATTTTTACGGCGGTGTAAACATCGAAGCGGTTGGCGGCGGCTCCGGTTTAGTTGAAGCCGAAATAAGGCGCGCGCTGCAGATTGGGTGTGAAATACGTTACGATACGGCAGCCACTCGCTTGATCCAAAATAAAAATAAAAAAATCACGGGCCTGGAAATTTCGAGTCCAGATGGCATTGAGACGATAAATGCAAGATCTATAGTGCTCGCGTGTGGTGGGTTCGAGTCCAACCCTGAAATGAGAGCACGATATCTTGGCCCGGGCTGGGATCTTGCTCGGGTTCGAGGGACGAAGCATAATATGGGCGACGGAATAAAGATGGCAATTGATATAGGCGCCCGAGCATACGGAAATTGGTCTGGTTGTCACTCTGTCGGATGGGATATATCTGCGCCAGAATACGGCGATTACGAAGTTCTTGATAATTTCCAGAAGCATTCGTACCCTTGGGGTATAATGGTGAATACAGATGGAAATAGATTCGTAGATGAAGGCGAGGATTTGCGCAATCACACCTACGTAAAATTTGGACGCGAAATAATGAAACAGCCAAATCGCACCGCGATCCAAATCTTTGACCAAAAAACAATCCCGCTCTTGAGAGATGAATACCGAATCCGTCAAGTCACAAAGGTTTCCGGAAATACAATAGCAGAGTTAGCACAAGAACTAGAAATAAATGCATCTGAATTAACCAAAACAATTGACGAATTTAATGCCGCTTGTAAACCCGGTAAATTTAATCCTTCGATTTTAGACGGCGTTGCTACAACAGGTTTAAATCCAAATAAAACAAATTGGGCATTACCAATAGACGAACCACCCTTTGAGGCTTTCATTACAACAACTGGTGTCACATTTACTTTCGGCGGGTTGAAAGTAGACGATAAGGGCTCGGTTCTTGACAACAACGATAGATCCATAAGTGGCTTATTCGCAGCTGGAGAACTAGTTGGTGGATTATTTTATGAAAACTATCCCGGCGGCAGTGGTCTAATGGCAGGTGCCGTTTATGGAAAAATTGCTGGAGAGAATGCCGCTTCATATGCCATAGGTAATACTTAAGACACCACTTATTAAAGCCTAATTCGAGTTCTCGGGCAGCGAAACACCCACGTTAATCATGCTTTAATTTTGATGGTATTTCGCTGCTTTTTGAGGCAGATATTTGGTCAGCATACAGATGATTTTGTCTTTATTATTTAAAAACAATGACTTAATTAGTAAAATAAGGATTTTTGCGTTATATAAAAAATGCTATAATTGTGATTCGGTGGTATCAACTTTTTGATAACAAAAACAGGCAAGGGTTAAGAGTGATACTCAGTTGTAGTTTCGTTTTATACCCGAGGAGTAAATGAACATGGATAAATCATTAATGCTAAATCCAGCGGACTACGTAGGAGTTTCCTTCTGGATTATCTCAGCTGCAATGGTAGCTGCGACCTATTTTTTCTACGTAGAACGTGACAGAGCAATAGGTAAATGGAAAACATCACTAACCGTAGCTGCAATGGTAACAGGTATTGCCGCTATCCACTACTTCTATATGCGAGAAGTTTGGGTTGCTACCGGTGAGTCCCCAATAGTCTTTAGATATGTCGACTGGCTATTGACTGTTCCTCTACAAATAGTTGAATTTTATTTAATATTAGCCGCAGTTGCAGCGGTAGCTGCTGCTTTATTCTGGCGCCTTTTGATCGCCTCACTTGTAATGTTAATTGCAGGATACTTAGGTGAAGTAGGTGGACAGGATGGGTCCGGTCTTTGGATCTACTTTATCATTGGAATGGCCGGATGGTTGTATATCCTATACGAAATCTTTGCCGGCGAGGCGAGCAAAATTAATGCTAGCGAAGGCACCAACGCCTCGAAAACTGCATTCAACGCTCTTAAATGGATTGTGACAGTTGGATGGGCAATCTATCCAATAGGTTATGTTTGGGGCTACGCCGGAGGCGGAGATGCAGAAGCGTTAAACATTATCTACAACCTAGCTGATTTTATAAATAAAATAGCCTTTGGTGTAGTGATTTGGGTAGCAGCAACTTCACCTGAATCAAATAAATAACCAAAATTGGTTGTGACTTAGTAAAAGCGGGCGATAACTTTCTACAATATCGCCCGCGAAACTAAAGGGTTACTTGCAATTAAGAAGCAACAAAAAGCTGAACTGCTCACCGCTCCCGCCCTTAAATCTGATTCGGGTCAACTAGGACTCGTAAAAGAAGAGTTGAAAACCAAATTGTTAGAGGTACTTCCCCGAGAGGGGCATCCCTTATTTAGCGTAGCTAAAACCCATTTTGCAGAGTTTGGTAAAATGCTTAGAGGGACTACTAGCCTAACCGTTTCAAACGCTGTTGGTCTTGATCAAGACATTGGGTTAAACTGGGCTCTCGCAGTTGAATTAATGCATAATGCATCACTTGTGCACGATGATGTTTGTGACGAAGATGATTTCCGTCGAGACCATCCTACCGTTTTTGCAATTCACGGAGCACCGCTCGCAATTTGTTTCGGCGATTGGCTCGTAGCGAAGAGTTTCGAGTGTGCAACGTTAGCAGCCAAGGAATGCAGCGGCGACTCATTTACCGCAATAACACTTATCGCAAAAGTAATGTCAGAGTTATCCGCTGGACAAGCCAAGGAATTTACGGGAGCACCTATTCTAGACTGGGAAAGCTACGACACTCTCGTCAGTAGCAAGACTGTACCTTTGCTCAGTGCCGCAGTGGAAGGTCCTATTCTGCTTTCAAATAAAACAGAATACTTCGAAACCATAAGAAACTTCATTCATTCTCTCGGATTAGGCTATCAGATATCAAATGATATCTCTGATGCGCTAGGGAAAGATGGTTCAAATAAACCATTCAGTGATTTCTATCGCGGGGCACCTAACGCAGTCTCAATAACATTTCGTGACACACTTAAAAACGGCCATAGGTTGGAATTTGAAGAATGGGTGAGGAATAAGTTCCGATTGAACCATACGAGTTGGCTAACAGAGATTAGACAGAACGGGGCGGTAGATATTTGTACACAACAACTACAACAATATATTCGTGCGTGCCATCATTATAAATCAAGCCTCCCAAAAGAATTACAAAAAGCGCTGTCGCCATTAGTATCTTATCTGGAGCAATCAGTTAAACAGCAATTACCGTCAGCGAAAAATCAAAGCGAGAGTCCCTAAGTTTTGGTAGGTAAACGATCGGTTAACACTCTTGTTATTGGAGGAGGTTTTGGAGGTATTGCTGCTGCCCTACGCTGCAGAGCTCTAGGCCATAACGTGACGCTCGTGGAACGGCTAGATAAATTAGGTGGTAGAGCTCAAGTGCTTAAAATAGACGGTTACAAGCACGATATGGGCCCAACAGTTATTACTGCGCCATTTCTATTTCAAGAACTTTTTCAGTTATTTGGTGAAAGCCTCCATGATTATTTGACGTTTGTTCCTGTTTCACCTTGGTATAGATTCGTTTTTCATAACGGGAAAGTATTTAATTATAGCGGCGACAGCACGCAAATGGACAAGGAGATAGCAAAATTCTCAACCTCCGATATCAAAAATTATAAAAGATTGCTGCAGGCTTCGAAGAAAATATTTGATGTGGGCTTTTCGGAATTAGCTCATGTACCATTTCTTACAGTCTGGTCAATGATGAGACAAATCCCTCACTTGATAAGACTACGAGCAGATCGCACTGTAAGCCAATTTGTTAAACATTATATTGAGAACCCACTTCTCCAAAGAGCCTTCTCAATCCACCCGCTACTCGTTGGTGGAAACCCCTATTCAACGACGTCTATCTATTCGCTAATTCATTATCTCGAAAAAAAATGGGGGATTTTTTTTTGCAAGGGGGGTACCGGAGAACTTGTTGAAAAGTTGACCGAGTTGATGGAGCGACATGGAATAATAATTAAATATAATACAGAGGTAGAAAAATTATCGGTGAGCGATAACAGAGTTACCTGCGCTTACACCAAAACAAATGAAAAAATAAAGTTCGACAATATAATTTGCAACGCCGACCCACCTATCGTTTACAAGCATCTCTTAAAGGTGAATCAAGAACAATCCATGGGACTTAAAAAGTGGTTTCCATCCAGATTAACAAATTATTCCATGGGTCTCTATGTATTCTTTTTTGGCACGACAATTAAATATGAAAAAGTTGCGCACCATACTATTTGGCTAACAGAGCGCTTCGAAGAACTTTTAAGTGACATTTTTGATCGGAAAACGCTAACTGAAGACTTCTCTCTCTACATACATAGACCAACTGCAACCGATACAAGTTTCGCGCCTCCTAACTGTGATAGTTTTTATGTTTTGTGCCCTGTACCTAATTTACAAGCGAGTATAGACTGGGATATCGAGGGGAAGAGATTGCGTGACCGTATAGTAATAGCATTATCCAAAACTATCCTGCCAAAACTAGAAGATTACATAACAGCTGAACATTGGATGACACCTAGGGAATTTAAAGAAAACTATCGTTGCGCCTATGGAGCAGGGTTTTCTATTTCACCTAATTTGACGCAATCAGCGTGGTTTAGATACCATAATGTCGACCCAAAACTTGAAAACCTTTACTTTGTAGGCGCCGGGACACACCCTGGAGCGGGTCTTCCCGGTGTACTTAGCTCAGCAAAAGTCGCGGAATATTTACTAAAAACAAAGGCATAAACAGTGCCAAAAGCGACCGCCTTAAAACAATATGTTACTGCCGCGAACAAGTTACTTTCTACGTATGGCAAATCTTTCCATTGGGCGCGATATTTTTTGGGCAAAGAAGCAGGATTACAAGCCACACAATTATATGCCTTTTGCCGATATCTCGACGATTTAGCAGACCAACCCGGTAATCTTGGTGCAACAAAACTCAAGTCGATCCAAAATATTTTCAATAATTATTCCTATCAAACCGGGAGCTATCCTGAAGTTGATAATTTTTTGTTATTAAGGCAGGAATTAGATTTACCAGATTTTGCTGTTAAAGATTTGCTTGAAGGGCTTATTAGCGATCAAGGAACTGTTTTACTACTTAATGAAAATCAGTTGATACAATATTCTTATAAAGTAGCTGGTACTGTTGGCCTAATGATGGCTCCGATTCTTGGAATTTCTAGTAAAAAAGCTATTCCATTCGCAGTAGATTTGGGAATAGCAATGCAATTAACAAATATATCTAGAGACGTATTAGAGGACGCCGAGTTAGGTAGACGCTATATACCAGGAGAATGGTGTGATGACCTGTCCGCTCCAAAAATTGTTGAATTAGCTAAAAACGGCACGACTGAAGACCGATTGAAAGTCTCCCAGGCGATACAACGTACTTTGTTATTGGCGGAGACCTACTATGTATCTGGCTTTAAGGGCTTAACATACTTGCCACCAAGAAATCATTTGGCCATTCTAATTGCCGGAATTATCTACAGATTAATAGGAAGACGTCTTCTAAATTCTGGAACAAAATGGTGGGTAGGACGGCAAATTGTTAATAGTACTGGTAAGTTGCTGCATTCCTTATATCCTCCGTTACTTATGCTTAATCGCTTCAAGCGATTACCAGTACATGAGTCACACCTACACAAGTGCCTTAAGGACTATTTAGATTTTGATTGAAACTTCTGATGTGGAATATTTTCCAACTGCCATTGTAGGCGCAGGTTGCGCCGGATTAACGCTTGCCCATGAATTAATAAATTCGAAAGATTTTCCCTGTATCTTACTAGACCCGCAAAAATTTCGCCCTGAGCACGCATTTTCCTTTTGGGATGATGGGCATTCACACTTAACTTTAGCTCGATCTCTTGCGAGAAAAACATGGTCAAAATGGGAAATTAGAACGTTTGAGGAGACCATCCAAAAATCCAGCAGTCGTTTTGTTTACTCAACTGTTTCATCATCTAATTATGAAAACCATCTTTTTAAAAAAATTACAGAGAATAGAGGTAAAATATTAAATGCCAGAGCCACTGACCTTTATAAAACAGAAACCTGTATCCGATTAGAAACATCGTCTCGAAACATTGTCTTTGCTAATAGGGTTTTTGATAGCAGGCCTCCAACCCCTACAAAAAAAACAATATTCCAACATTTTCTTGGATGGGAAATAAAAACTAATAAATCGGTTTTCGATGAAACCCTCGTTACACTTATGGATTTCCGGGTGCCTCAAGAAGATGGATTTCATTTTATCTACGTGTTGCCATATTCCGAAACATGCGCCCTTATTGAATCAACAGTTTATTCAGATACGATGCTTAATCCACAATGGTATGAAAACCAAATCACCAAATACTTAACAAATGTAATACAGTGCGAATCGTGGGACGTTATTTATAAAGAACAAGGAGCTATTCCTCTCAATTACAAGAAGGATTTAAAACCACTCGGCACGCCCATAGGGCTCAACGCTGGTGCTATGCGAACATCTACCGGATACGCTTTTTCACAGATAATTCATCAAGCCATCACCGTTGGTAAACAGCTTAAACAAGGCCAAAATCTCGTTCAGATAAAACCTGGAGCTACAAGCTTTGAAAATTGGATGGATAACGTATTTCTTGATGTACTATCATCTTCACCTAAGTTAGCTCCGTATGTATTTTCAACATTAGCCAAAACTCTAAGTGGTGATGATTTCGTGAAGTTTATGATTGGTGATTGCCCACTTTCGATTAAGTCAAGGATAATTTTGGCACTTCCAAAGGTTGATTTTATTCTTGGTGCACTAAGGGGCCCATTCAAATGAAATGGGAACTTTTAATTCCATTACTCTTTATTCTTTTCATAGGAATTCCACATGGGGCATCAGACATTCTGATTGCAAGACGGCGCTTCAAAAATTCATGGCTTAAGATATTATTTTTTATAATAGGTTACCTTTTCGTAGCTATTATCTTTACAACCGCTTGGTTTTTTTATCCTATTTTATGTTTAGGGGTATTTCTGTTCATTTCTGGGTTACATTTCGGTCTGCTCGACATCATCAAAATGCCGACTTCTTCGTTGAAATTAATCCAAGCCTTGATCTATGGCCTAACACCAATAATTATTCCCATCGTGTTTCACACAAGAGAGGTGAACGAGATTTTTAAGTTATTATTGTTTGATGACAACAATGATATTGCATACCAGATACAACACTTTTTTCTCGTCTGGTTGTTGGGATTAATAATATTTTTCGTAAAATCCCCAGAAAATTCACAACGGCAAGTCTTAGAAATAATAACACTAGCTACTTTGCTTGTTACTATGCCACCACTTTGGGGATTTGCATTTTATTTTTGCTTTGTTCATTCCATCAGGCACTTTTTAAACCTAAGAAAAGAATTAAATAATCTGGAGACGTTTGATGTAATTGCGTTATTTATGACTTCAATGGCAACAATAACGCTTGTTGCTTTCGCTGGCTTTTTATTAAAAGGGAATGGAATTGAAGAAAGCCTTCTAAAAGTAACCTTTATTGGCTTAGCAGCACTAACAGTCCCGCATATGTTATTGGTAGACCTATATCCAAGGATAAGAACTACAAGCTCTTAAAAGAGCCACCAATCTATTTTTTCAATTGAATAATCCACTAAAAACAACTCATCTCAATACCTCATATGCTATTTATCAAGTGAAATCTTTAACAAAAAAACGCTTTCCTAAATAATGAAAGCTTAAGTAGATAAACGTAAAAGCTTGTTATAATGTAGATTCGGCATGATTGTTCTATTAGGAAATTATTCTGACTAGCTTAAAAGGTGGGGAATAGTATAACGGTAGTACAGCGGACTCTGACTCCTTCAGTCCTGGTTCGAATCCAGGTTCTCCAGCCAAACACACTGTGATATTGGTTAATAAGAATAAATCAACTCGATACCATTTTTATTACTATTTAGTATACATTAAAAAAACGCTAACGCTTTGTTGTTATTAAATTTTACAATTTACATTTTTGCACGATCTGCCACTAGCTGTTTGAGGAGCTTTGACTTGTATATTGCTTTGAACCGATTCAAAATAATTCCAAATAGGCATGCTGACTTCGAAAACATTTGGCGAAATCGTGAGACACAACTTGAAAAGGTTCCGGGTTTCTTATCGTTTAATTTGATAAAGGGCAAAACAACGCAGGACTATATTATTTATGTCTCTCATACGACATGGAAAAGTCAGCAGGACTTCCTAGCTTGGACAAAATCAGAATCGTTTCGTAGAGCCCATAAAAACGCGGGTGCTCACTCCGAGCTTTACCTAAGACACCCAGAATTCGAAGGTTTCGAGGTTGTTCTGTAATTACTGCATAAAATTCCGTGGAGTGGCTAATTGCCAAGGCATAGACTTAATAAATTCATTAATATTAAAAGGTTTTCTCATGGACAAGGCCTTAGATCTTAAAAGAATGATTCATCGCAGCCGCAACGTTGTCTTTTTTACTGGCGCAGGCATTTCCACTGAATCAGGTATACCCGATTTTAGAAGTCCAGGAGGTATTTGGACAAAAATGGCCCCTATACAATTTCAAGACTTTTTGAATAGTGAGGACATGAGAAGGGAGACTTGGCGCAGAAAATTTGCGACTGATAAAACCCTCCTTACAGCTAAACCAAATGAAGGACATTATGCAATTGAGCGATTAATTTCATCTGGTAAGGCATCAGTGGTTATAACCCAAAATATAGATAATCTTCATCAGGACTCCGGTGTCCCAAAAGAAAAAGTAATAGAGCTTCATGGAAACGGTACTTTTGCCTCTTGCCTTACTTGTGACACGCGATACGAATTAGAGAATATAAAACAGAGCTTTCTTGGAGATAATCAATTACCGATATGCAAATTTTGTGGCGGATTAATTAAAACCGCCACTATCTCGTTTGGCCAAGCTATGCCCCTTGAACCTGTAAAAAGGGCTGAGGACGCAGCTAGCCATTGTGATTTATTTATTTGCATTGGCTCATCGCTGGTAGTGCATCCAGCTGCTCAAATACCCCTTATTGCTAAAGATAATGGAGCAACACTCGTCATACTGAATCGCGAGGCGACAGCATTAGATGAATATGCGGATCTCGTCATAAATGACGAGATTGGGGAAATTTTACCAGCAGCGATAGCAACTTAAATGTTGGTTAAGTGATCATTTACCTTTATGGTTTAATGAAGTAGAAGCCATAAGGAGGCATATCTGATATGAACGAATTATCTCTTGAACTAACATTGCTATTATGGGCCGTTGCGCTAACGTTCATCCAACTTATTATTTCTCTTTTAGGTGCTGCACAACAACATGGTCTAATAACCCTAGCAGGAAATCGAGAAAACATTGGCTCAACTTCTGGATGGGCTGGACGAGCTCAAAGAGCTCATCGAAATATGCTGGAAAACCTGGTCCTCTTTGCAATACTCGTAGTAGTTGCGCATATTGCTGGTATTTCTAATGAATTAACTGTTCTTGGAGCACAACTGTTCTTCTGGGGAAGATTAGCCTACTCGTTGATTTATGTGGTAGGTATAGCATGGCTCAGAACTGCTGCTTTTCTCGTCTCGATTTTAGGATTGATATTAATTTTTCTGCAACTAGTTTGATTAGGACTTATCAATCCAAAACATTAACTAGGCGTTTCCTCGTCCAGCATTGCAATCCATTCTTGTTCCGAAAGTATGGACACCCCTAACTGTTCCGCTTTTTTCGCTTTTGACCCTGCTGCGTCCCCTACAACCAAATAATCTGTTTTTTGTGATATTGAACTAGAAACTCTTGCCCCAAGTTTCTCCGCTAGTGCCTTTGCTTCTGCTCTTCCCATTGCGACTAACGTTCCAGTGAAAACAACGGTCTTACCTGTTATCTTACTTTGCGCGGTTTTCTGAATTTCATATACCTCTATGGTTAACTCAGAAGCTAGATCAGTCACGATATCAATGTTTCTCTGCTGATTAAAAAAATTCAACAAGTCTTGGCCAACAGACTCTCCTATCTGATCAATGTTTATTAGGGAATTCCACGCCGCCTCGTCGCCCTGTGTGCAACGGACCATTGCGATCTGCCAGTGTTCAATATCGATATAATTTTCCGCTAATAGTTTTGCGGTTTGCTGTCCAACTTGGGGAATACCAAGGCTATAAATAAAACGATCGAACCTAATCCCCCTGGATTTGTCTATCGCCTCAAATAGGTTTTCTATCGATTTACCCCCCCAACCTGAAAGCTTTGCAAGCTCATCTCTATATCGCGTGAGGCGGAAAATATCTGCTGGATTTTGTATCCAGCCTTTGTCCCAAAAACTATTTATTTGTTTTTCTCCAAGACCATCAATATCCATCGCATTTTTTGAAACAAAATGTCTTAGTCGTTCAATGGCTTGTGCATCACAAATCAAACCTGCCACACATTTTCTCGCTGCTTCTCCCTCGCTGCGCTGCGTCTCGTTTCCACAACTGGGACACTTTGTAGGGAAAACAAATTTCTCACTATATCGACTGCGCGCGTTTTGATTTACACGAACCACTTGTGGAATTACATCTCCCGCACGCTGAATAACAACCCTATCTCCAACACGAATGTCTTTCCTTTGGATTTCATCTTCATTATGTAAAGAAACATTTGATACTATAACACCACCTACTTCGACTGGCTCCAACCTCCCGACTGGCGTTAGAACGCCTGTTCTACCAACCTGTATATCTATCTGTATCAATCGGGTTTCGATCTGCTCAGCCGGAAATTTATGCGCAATAGCCCACCGTGGGGAACGACTTATGGAACCCATACGGTTCTGCCAATCTAGCCGATTAACTTTATAAACCATCCCATCTATTTCATATGGTAACTGGTCGCGAAGATTTAGAATTTTTTCGTGGCATGATAATGCCTGATCCACCTTGCTACATATTTCGGTTAGTTCGTTAACGACGAAGCCATTCATTTTGAGTACATTCAAAAAATCAAAATGTGTTTCAATTTTCGTTCGGGACACTTCCCCCCAACTGTAGGCGAAAAAATTCAGGCTCCTGGCAGCAGTTATGGATGGATCTAGTTGTCTCAAAGAGCCTGCAGCTGCGTTCCTTGGATTTGAGAATTTACTTTTCCCACTAGCTTCTTGCGATGCATTCAATTCCTCAAACGCATTTTTCGTCATATAAACTTCCCCTCGCACTTCCAAAACATTAGGCACTTGTTTTGTCAATGTTTTTGGAATGTCGTCGATGGTTAAGAGGTTTTTGGTTATATCCTCGCCTGTAGTTCCATCTCCTCGAGTTGCACCATGAACTAATTGTCCTTGCTCATATCGAATAGATGCCGACAAACCATCTATTTTCGGTTCAGCGACTAATTCCAATGTTATCTCGGGGCCAAGCCGCAAAAATCGTCTAACACGTTCAGAAAAATCGTAGACTTCTTTTCCATCAAAGGCATTTGCAAGTGAAAGCATCGGTTCACTATGAGTAATTTTATCGAAGCCTGCTGCCGGTGCGGAACCAACTTTCTCCATGACTTCAATAGATATAGGTAATCTTGGAAAATAAGCTGCTAACGTTTCAAACCTTCGCCGTAATCCATCATAGTAAACATCATCTACGGTCGGGTTATTATCTTCATAATATTCGATGTCATGGATTTTTATCTCTTCTGCAAGCGCCATTAGTTCTTCTTTATCCTCTTCTTCGAGGAGTTCACTTGGCATTTTATGTCTTATTTCTTTGTTCATAACAGCTAGTTGATTTGTTCTTCCATAAGCTTGCGAGCGGCTAAACGTGCTTCTTCTGTAAGTTTCTCACCTGATAGCATTCTTCCAATCTCCTCTACCCGTTCATCCTTTCCAAGATGACAAGCCGTGGTTTTTGGTTCTAATCCATCGCTCTTTGAAATCTGCCAATGGTGTTTTCCTAACGCTGCTACTTGAGGTGAATGGGTAACAACAAGAACTTGCTGATTAATACCCAATTTCTTTAACCGCTTACCAACTGCGCTAGAGACAGCACCTCCTACACCGGCGTCTACCTCATCAAAAATAAGGGTTGGTACCGGATCAGCAGTCGCTAGTGCGGCTCTTAGAGCCAGAAGAAGTCGCGATCGTTCACCACCAGATGCTATTTTGTTAAGTGGCCCAGGAGGGTTTCCCTGATTGGTTGAAATAAGAAATTGAACTTCGTCACAACCATAAATATTCCAATTGGCCTCGTCTGCTGTTGTGCATTGTACGACGAAGGACGCGTTATCCAACTTCATTTCCGGAAGTTCAGAGGTTACGGCATTTTGAAGAAACTTTCCGTTTTTTTTTCGGCTCTCTGAAAGTTCATTAGCTAAATTTTGGAAAGCTTCCTTTGATGTGATTACCCCTTTCTCTAAGTCTCGCAATTTATTCTCGCCAAGTTTAATATTCTCAAGTTTTCGTCTTATCTCTTCAGCTAACTCAGCAAGTCTAGTTGATGGTACGCCATGCTTCCGCGCGAGGGACCTTATCTCGGCCAATCTTGCTTCTACCTCTTCTAACCTTGTTTCGTCTGAATTGATTTTATTGGCAATTCTCGCAAGCGTATGCTCACTCTCGTTCAATTCAACTATCGCGCGGTCTATAGCCTCCAAAACCGAGGGCATTTTTATAGAAACTCTATCCAAAGAACGCTGTACATTACTTAAAATGACGCTAGCGCCCTTCTCACCTGAAAGATACTCAATGCTACTATTTATCAATTCAATATTTTTTTCAGCATCAGTTAATGAGCTGCGTAACTCTACTAACTCTTCCTCTTCACCATCCTTTATCGACAACACTAATAACTCATTTAAAGAAAAC
The DNA here is from genome assembly GCA_902589475.1 of uncultured Alphaproteobacteria bacterium. Taxonomy (GTDB): domain Bacteria; phylum Pseudomonadota; class Alphaproteobacteria; order Thalassobaculales; family Thalassobaculaceae. The sequence goes on from CACITD010000015.1 coordinate 18,291, forward strand.
TCAAGGAACTCCTGTTCCTGTATGCTCTGTTTGAGTTCCAATTTAGCAGTTTCAAATCTATCTTTACAATTTTCCCAATATAAAAATTTTTCTCTAACTGCGTTTAGTAATGCTGAGTGGTTTGCAAATAAGTCGAGGAATTGTCTGTGACTTGAGGTTCGCATTAAACCATGCGCATCGAATTGACCCTGAATTTCGACAAGTAATTCCCCAATTCCCTTTAAAGCATTTACGCTAATAGGTCGGTCATTAAGAAATGCACGGCTTGATCCCTCTCTCTTTATAACCCGACGTAGGATTAATCCATCCTGTTCAATTTCTTGAAAATCAACTTCTATCTCTTTCAAGTAGGATTTAAGCATATTATGGTTTTTTATTTCAAATGATGCGGTCACAACCGCCTGCTCTTTTTTTTGCCGGATGAGCCCAGTTTCACCTCTGCCACCAATAACTAAGCTCAATGCATCTAGCAGAATTGACTTGCCTGCCCCCGTTTCTCCGGATAACACGGTCAACCCGTCACTAAATGAAAGCTCTAAGCGATCAATTAAAATAAAATCGCGAATAGATAGTTCGACAAGCATATTTTCCTCAAAATATCCAAAACCCTAACCCAAATAGGCTATCGCTTTTCCGCGTCGATTCACTCAGCCTTCCAGTTTTTAAAATCGAATAACTGTCTTTATACCACTCATTTCCTGGGTAATTGTGGCCTAGTATAGCTGCGGTCTTTGTTGCTTCATTATTCAGCCCTAAGGCTAAATAAGCTTCAGTCAGCCTATGAAGGGCTTCTGGGACTTGCGCCGTTGTATCGAAACGCTCTACCACTATCTTGAATCGTTTAATCGCTGCCGAATAGTGCCCTCTTTCTAGATAAAACCGGCCTATTTCCATCTCTTTTCCAGCCAAATGATTACGTGTTAAGTCGATTTTTAATTTAGCGTCTCGCGCGAACTTACTGTCTGGGAAACGCAGAACGACTTCAGAAAATGTATCTAGAGCTTGTTTTGTTACCTTTTGGTCTCTTCCAACGTCAACAATTCTCTCATAGTAACATAGACCCTTTAGATAATACGCATAGTCAATACTTTTGCTAGTTGGATTAAACCTTATGTATCTGTCAAGAGCATTGACAGCCTCATCATATTGATTTGTTTGATAAAGTGAGTAAGCAGACATCAACACTGCTTGGGTTGCCCAGGCCGAATAAGGATGCTGTCTTTCTACCTCATCAAAAAGTGGGACTGCTGCACGATAGTTCCGGGCTAAAACTTTATCCAGTGCGCTGTTATATATCTGTTCAGCGGGTTTCTCTATAAATTCCGCTTCCTTTTTTATCTCGGCGCATGATGCGAGTATCAAAAGTGCTACGACGACTAATTTTTTGTATAAGTTAAGATCCATTTTTTTCTCTAAAGTTCTATCAGCGTAGACGAATAAACTCTTTTAATTTATTAATTAAATTGAAAATAATTGTTCAATAAATTTAATGTATGGCATTGAAACCTCTTAGTTCCGCAATCGCGTCTTTACTCATTTTGAGCCAATCCGATAATACTTCTGTTGTATGCTGACCTAAATGTGGTTCCAAATTTAGCTCCCTCGTAGTCGATCCATGGTGTCTTATTGGACTTGTAGGTAAAACGATTTCGCCCATAATGGGGTGAGTAACATAACGGAGCATCCCACGTTCATGCATATGTTCATCTCGGGTCACTTCCTCCAAATTTCTAACAGGAGCAGCAGGTATTTTATTTTTTGCTAGTAATTTTACGGCTTCCTCTTTCGTTTTCGTTTTTGTCCAATTCTCGACAAGTTCATCCACTGCATCCTCATTTAAAGCTCGCAGTGCCTGGGTCGCAAATCTTTTGTCAACTATTAAGTCCTCGCGATTTAATAATCTTAAAAGACTAAACCAGTGATCTTCTTTAACACATATAATAGCGATGTGACCGTCATTTGCTTCGTACACATTGTACGGCGCCGATCCTCTGGTCGGATGTTTATTGCCTCTTCTTAGCGGCTGTTTCCATTTATTTCTGTGCAAACTTGCTATATTCGAGGTGAGTACAGGATATATTGCTTCTTGCATAGCTACCTCAACTACACCCCCCACTCCCGTTACTTCTCTCTCATACAGCGCAGTTACTATCCCAGCATATAGATGGACACCACCCACAAAATCGCAAACCGCGGCTCCTGCTTTCATAGGGGGTCCATTTTCTAAGCCATTTATACTCATCATGCCACTGACAGCCTGGACAGTTAAATCCATTGCCAGGTTATCCCTCTTTGGCCCAGTAAGGCCGTACCCGGAACCTGAGGCATAAATTAACCTTGGATTCTTTTCCAAAAATAAATCTATGCCCAAGTCCAACCGGTCCATGGCTCCAGGTGCAAAATTTTCCAACAAAACGTCGGCCTCACCCGCTAATTCTAAGAGTAGTTCCTTTCCCTTACTTTCTTTTAGGTTAATTGTAATCCCTCGCTTATTTGTATTGAGCATCGCGAAGGATAGAGGCACCTCTCCACCCCCGCGCTCCCGAAGGACTTCACCAGATAACGGTTCGACCTTAACCACGTCAGCACCTGCATGAGCTAATAAAAATCCTGCGTAGGGTCCATTATAAATTTGCCCCAGGTCTAAAACTTTAATGCCTTCCAACGGACATTTTTTTGTGCTAGTTGCAGAGTTGGAAGTCATCTTAATGATGCACCTATTATATCTCTTGCGATCACATGCTTTTGCACTTCGCTAGGCCCCTCGCCAATTCTTCGAATACGCATTTCTCGGAACCATCTCTCTAACGGCAGATCTTTCGCAACTCCCAATCCTCCATGAATTTGCATCGATCTATCAACCACCCGGAACCCATTTTCTGCGCAAACAAGTTTTGCTATAGCTGACTCAGTTCGAAAAGGTAGTCCTCTGTCGCATTTAGCGGCTGCATCAAGCACGAGAAGTCGGGCAGACCTCAGATCTATTTCATTTTCAACTAGCATCCACTGTATACCCTGACGTGACGATAAAGTCGCCCCGAAGGTCTCTCGTATCTTTGAATACTCCACCGCCATCTCATGTGCTCGTATTGCAACGCCCAAGCACTCGGCCGCATAAGGCACCCTTTGTCGTGCAAGACGGTCATTTGCTATAGCGAATCCTCCACCTTCCTCACCTAAAATATTTTCATGGGGGACGCGAAGATTTTCAATATGTATCTCAGTAGCATATTTAGCTGAACGCAGCGTGTGAACGACCCTAGTGACGTTAAACCCTGGCCAGTCGGTTTCAACAATGAAAGCTGTAACTCCCGATCTACCCTCCCCTCCTGTTCGGGCAAAAACGAGACCATAATCTGCTCTATCTGCTCCACTTATCCATAATTTTGTTCCGTTTAGGACCCAATGATCGTTTCCATCTCGTACCGCTTTTGTTTGAATCGCCCTAGCCGGATCGCTACCACCTGAGGGTTCTGATAATCCAAAAAAAACCTTCTTCTCTCCTTTCAACATAGGATAAAGATATTTCTCCTTTTGGGCATCAGTAGCTTCAAAAAGTTGTGCCTGACGGGCTCCTCCAAATGCATTATAACACGGAACGTAGAGCCCTGCTCTGTGCTGGCTACACTCAATCGCTATAAGGGTACGTGTAACCATGCTTATATCTGGCCCGCCATATTCTGGCGGTGTATCTAATCCATAAAGACCCATAGCTTTGGTTTTCTCAACCAGCTTGTCGTAGGTGTCGTGATCCACCTCATCAGCATCAGGATCTAAATCCTTTTCCAAAGGAATAATTTCCTGCTGAACAAATTTTCTAACCATATCAACGATCATTGTTTGTTCTTCATTTAACGTAAAGTCCAAACCATCCTCCTTTATGTGCGCAGGTTAAAGCACTTACAGCTAATTTCTAATTGCTTCAATTGAAGCCGTATCGACCTTGCATTCAACCCACATTTAACCGGCCCATTGCTGTAACATTCAAATTCTTATTTGCTAATGGCAATCGTTTGAAATCATGTAAAAAAATTTGCAGTAGTTCCGCATGTCTTGTTTTATATGCCATTGTGACTTCCAAGCGGAAAAAACTGGTAGCAATATCATCAAGTTCCAGCCATTTTTGCAACTCACCTCGAAGACCAAAACGTGATCTTGCGCCAGCAACACCAATATAGATTATCTCTTTGCCCGCATTTGCTAATTGATAAACTCCCAAGTGGGCAGTTACTCTCTCAATGGTCTGTTTGGAAAATTCAATCCATGGTTTGTCTAATCTAATCGACACTAAGTGTTCTCCTAATGGCCAAGAAATTTTGGGTTTCGTTTTTCTAACCTTGCTGCGATTCCTTCCTTTGCATCCTGGCTACCTCGTGCTGCAGTCACCAACTCATCAACATCGTCGTGAGCAATACCATCTCTAAAAGCAAGCTCTCGAATAATCAGTGCTTTCATAGCTTTAAGCGACAGCGGGGCGTTTATCGCAAGTCGCTGAATAATCTTGCTAGCCTCCTGCTCCAAGTGTGCGTCGGGAGCAACACGGCTAATTATTCCCTTGTCCAGCATCCAGGAAGATGGCATTGGATCGCCGAGTAACAATATTTCCCTTGTATTAACAGGCCCTGCAACTTCCAATAACTTTTTTGTCAAAAACCAACTTGGCGCAAGCCCAATTTGAGCCAAAGACATACCAAATTTCGCTGTCTCGGCAGCTACCACAAACTCTGAATGTAATGCCATTTCACATCCCCCAGCGATAGCCGCGCCCTGCACTATTGATACAATTGGCAGCGGATTCACTTCCATTGCATGAAACACTTTTTCAACGGGACTAACAGATCCAGTTGACGGCTGCCGCTGTCGCTCTGCCAAATCTATTCCCGCACAAAACGAAGGTCCGTTGGCTCTTAGTACGATTGCTCTAGCGTCGACCGATACCTTTTCTGAAAAAATTTCATAGAGATTGTCCAGCATTTCCTGATCAAGTGCATTTCTTTTTTCCGGCCTGTTTAATATGATTGTTTTTATCGGTCCGTCGTTTTTTACTTCGACTTTTGACATGGATGAATTACCTCTCTATTCGATCAAAAAAGTCTTTTCCTCTACCATTAAGGTAAATGAAGTAACTGAGCAGTAGCAATAAACTTTTGAGAAATAACTTCAATTTATTTACATTAACGAAGTTTTAAAAAGGTAAGGTGATAGCAAACGTTTCTTTGTTAGTAATATCGAACAATCATGAAAAACCCATTGTCAGGACTATATAGATTGTAAGATATAACTACGCTATTGCCATTTTGGGTTGGTCTTCAAAAAACACCTGATCAGCTTCTTGAGAAGCCCATTTCCATGAACTTTTTTCAGAAAATAATTTCCGCAGAAGTTTATTATTGAAGTAATGACCCGTTTTATAAGCCTTGACAGAACCAATAATTGGCCCGCCACACAAATATAAGTCGCCGACACAATCTAATATTTTATGCCGGACAAATTCGTCTTTGAACCGAAGGCCATCATCGTTCAACACTTTAGATCCATCAACAACAACAACATTTTTTAGAGAGCCTCCAAGCCCAAGACCAGCTAATCTCATACGATCTACGTCCTCAAGGAAGCCAAACGTTCTTGCTCTACTTATCTCGTGATTAAATGCTCCGTTTACCAACGAGATATTAAAAGAAGTATCTTTAATTGCCTCCGAGTCGAAATCTATTTCGAAATCGATATTGAAATTTTTTGCTGGCGATAACTCTATACACGCATCTTTTTCTAGTATCTTAATGGGTTTCAGGATTTTTATATATTTCCTGATAGCTTTCTGCTGGTAAACGCCAACTTTTTCGAACATATCAACGAAAGGCCTTGCACTTCCGTCCATAATTGGCACTTCAGGGCAATTAATCTCGACCAACGCGTTGTCGATACCACAACCAGAAAATGCTGCCATCAAATGCTCTATCGTTGATACACTAATACCACTTTCATTAGATACCGTGGTACATAATGCAGTGTCAGAAACGTTATCCCATCTTGCCCTGACCAGGTTCTCTGAGGCTTTTACATCAGTCCTTTTAAAGACTATTCCGTGGTTTGATAAGGCTGGTTTTATTAACAGTTTGCCGGGAAAAGCCTTATGAAGCGTCACACCCTCGAAGCGAGCCTCGCCGGCTAGAGTATGTTGCTGCTTATTAGCAATTCCAAAACTGTTTGAATCACGCCTCATTTAAAACTACCCTGAAATATTGCACAGATAAAACAAAATTGTGACCAAGAAGCCCTGGTTTCTTTTAGCAACGAATACAAAGCTTCTCAAATCACCTTTTATTACCATTTGTTACACAGTAACTAGTTGTAATAACTTATATTTTAATCTCGCTTAACTATCTCACCTTCTCAAGAAAGCTGGAATATCCAAAGCAGAATCGTCGATTGATTTTTTAGAGGGTTCTGCCGCTTCACTTATCCTTTCGAACGCACTTTTCTTCGCAGTGGTATCATCAGATAATCCATTATTCTGATTTTGAGTGAGGTGGTCTTGCTCACGATATCCTTCACTGGATTTGTTACTCAATTCCTTTCCACGCTTCCCAATGCCTGTCACCCTCTGAAATAGGTTCAAGCTTTTTTTACTTGCTATTTCACCTCCGGTGTTAAGGAGCGCTGCAGCGTTAAATGGGTCCGGTTCAATTGATAACTGTTCCTTTTTTCTATCCGCTATTTCGGGCGCTTGCGGAACAAATGCCTTGGAGGGAACCTTTTCTGTAGTTTTTGGGGCTTCTTGATCACGTGCGTTTAGTATTCTATCCACATCTAGTGAGGGTTGCGCCTCTACATCTGTTGTTTTGACCTCTTTACTAATCGATAGTTCATTTTTAACGCTGGCAGTTTCTAAACTCTGACCAGTCGTTGCTGCACTATTAAATTCGATAGCTTCATTAAAAGTTCCTGTACGTTGTAACGACACTGGTTCCTGGAAATTTTTTGTTTCTTGGTCCGGCACCAATTTTTGTTGTTCCGCGTCAAGCTTCTCAGCTTCTGTCTCATCTGCCTCCGATGTCACAGCTAAAGGATCTTTTTGGCTAGAAACTAAAGTCATTTGTGGCTTTGTTCTTGCATTACTGTTTTCGGCTGCGATACCTGTGGCAACCACCGAAACCCGCATTAAGCCGTCGAGTTTTTCGTCGAATGTAGAACCAAAAATGATATTAGCATCCACATCGACCTCCTCTCTGATACGATTGGCAGCTTCATCAACCTCGAATAGTGTCATATCCATGCCTCCCGTAATGTTAATCAAAACACCTCGAGCCCCCTTCATTGATATATCATCGAGAAGTGGATTTTTAATGGCAGACTCCGCGGCATCTATAGCCCTTTTTTCGCCGCTTGCTTCTCCAGTTCCCATCATGGCTTTGCCCATCTCACTCATGACAGTTCTTATATCTGCAAAGTCCAAATTAATTAGGCCTGGCATAACCATAAGATCCGTGACTCCCCTTACTCCCTGATGAAGCACGTTATCTGCCATATGAAACGCATCCGCAAACGTTGTCTTTTCATTGGCTATTCTGAAGAGGTTTTGATTAGGAATTATTATAAGTGTATCAACATATTTCGTTAATTCTTCGATACCTTGATCTGCTAGACGCATTCTATGGGCGCCTTCAAAATGAAAAGGTTTGGTAACAACCCCCACCGTAAGTATACCTCGCTCACGAGCAGCTTGGGCAATTACAGGAGCGGCCCCCGTGCCCGTGCCGCCGCCCATTCCAGCGGTAATAAAAACCATATTACTGTCTTCAAGTTCTGCTAGCAGCTCTTCTATCGCTTCCTCTGCAGCGGCTTTTCCAACATCTGGCCGCGACCCGGCACCGAGGCCCTGAGTCACAGTGTTACCAAGTTGCAAACGGCGGCCAGCAAGCGATTGTCCTAATGCTTGACTATCCGTATTTGTAGCTATGAATTCCACACCTTCAAGGTTTGACTGAATCATGTTATTGACAGCATTACCGCCAGCTCCACCTACTCCCACAACTGTAATCCTTGGTTTCATCTCAATCTCATCGTGTGGTGTTGAAAAGTTTATAGTCATTTAAGCCTCCAAAGTTTTTTGCGTTGTTAAAATTTTATTTTCTTTCTGAGGTAATGATTCAAGGTCTAGATTATTGATGGTATTAACCGCATTCGATCTCGGCATGGAACATTGACATCGGCACGCACCGTTAAATGCGACCGAAATATTTAAGGTTTGCTGGTTTGCCATAACTAAAAATTCTCCCTTATCCATGAGCTAACCCTACCTAACATCCCAGTAGGTTCATTCTGACCAGATCCAATAGTTTTAGATCGATCGAATCCCGTATCAATTGCATAGGACAAAAGTCCTACACAGGTAGAAAAAGCTGGTCCTGAAACACTGTCTGCTAAGCCATTAACACGAAGAGGCTTACCTACCCGTACTTGTTTTTTAAACTTCTCTTGGACAATCTCTCGCATACCAGGCAACTGACTAGCACCACCCGTCAAAACAATCCTATGCCCAGCTATTCCTTCAAAACCAGAATTGGAAATACTTTCTCTTACAAGTGCCAAAGTTTCCTCTACTCTCGGCTGAATAATTTGGATAACTTTTGACTTTGCAACCAGATTAGGCGGAGAAATATTTTCTTCGCCGATTTGCGGAATTTCAATGGTTTCCCGATCTTCAATAGGTGATAGGAATGCGTTACCATGCAACGTTTTGATACGTTCTGCATTGACAACTGATGTTGACAACCCTCTGGCAATATCATTTGTTATGTGTTTTCCGCCAAGCGGAATGCAATCCGTAAACACGACGTTACCATCAAAAAATATTGCTATTGTCGTTGTTCCTCCCCCCATATCAACCACCGTTGCTCCGAGATCCATTTCGTCTTCAACTAAACAAGCTAAACCAGAGGCATATGGCGACACCACGAAACTCTCTGCTCTTAAATGGCACCGTTCGACAACCACCGTTGAATTTCTGATAGGGCCTGAAAGAGCGGTGACCATGTGCATTGTTGCGGACAGATTTTGACCTGACATGCCCCGCGGATCCTTAATGCCACGGTGCCCATCTATGCAAAAGTCTATTGGAAATAGATGTATTAACTCTGAACCATCATCTATATGTGCCATTTTCCCTTGCCCTAGAATACTGTTTAAGTCTGCATCAACGATGCGGTGGCCATTGATTGATACTTCCGCACCAAGTGAATGGGAGGTGGGAGCACCACCAGAAAGGTTTACACAAACATTGCCTATCGTTTCTTTTGCCATTGTCTCTGCTGCTTGCACTGCACGCCTTATAGAAATCTCACTCGCTTCCATGTCTACTATAGCGCCGCCTCTAACACCTTCGCTGGCTTTGTGTCCAATGCCCAAAACACTAAATTTAGGAAGATCATGATTTCCTATCTGGTCCTTAACTTTTTCTACTCGAGCAATTAAGCAACACGTCTTGGTAGAACCAATGTCTAACGCGGCTAACAGATCGCCCTTTTGTTTAATTATTTTATTTCTCACTTATTTGCGCCCTATGCATGTTAGGTGTTTCTTCCTCTCACCTTACCTGGGGATGATTTGTTTCTTTCTATTTTTATGATTAATTGGTTCTCCAACCTCATATCTATTCCTTGAATTTGATCCCCAAAAATTTTGTGACCTTGTTCTACGCTCGCTAGATGTGCCCAAGCTTTGCCAGGATTTTTTTCTGGCAGATGTACATTAATTTGATTATCGAGTTGGACGTCCCACCTTCTATCACTTACTAATGTAAGGGATTTAACTCGTTTGAAGAGATGAGGCTCATTAGACAGCGTCTCTAAGATTTGACTGGCTACTTTTGGGGCATTTTTGCCAATTATTATTGGTAGGTTTGAAAACTTGGCCAGATCAACTCTAGGTATAATATCTCCATGCTCGTCAATAAGTTTGAGCTTTCTATTTGTTTGCCAACGAGCCATAGGTGTTCGCTCAAATAGAGTCAGAGATATCTTATCTGGAAAATGACGTTCTATTCGTGCAGATTTAACCCAAGGCAATTTATTTATACGATCTTTCATTTTCTTCATGCTTATAGCCAGAATATTATCTCCTTCTGACACTTTTAATGCTCGAAGCAGATCGCTTTTCCCGGTTTTTGATCGACCTTCAACAATTACTTCTCCTACAACTAGCCCCGTCGCTTTCGAAATATCGTCAGAAACTTCTATAAGTTTGCTTCTAAGCTGGGATTCTAAATATTTATATTTATAAACAACGGGAACCACGGAAATGCTTCCAAGTAAAACCAATGAAAGTAAAATCTTTTTCCTTTTCATTTTTGAAAAAAACCAATTATTGGAAAGTCCCGTTGTTTTCTGTTTTCTTTTAAAAGAATATCTTTTTAGAGATCGCATTTTGCAGCCTCCAACAATTGGATTAATAATTCTGAAAACGTCATGCCTGCATGCGATGCTTGTTCAGGTATTAAAGATGTAGACGTCATGCCCGGCTGAGTGTTGACTTCTAGAAAATACAATTCTCCCAGCTTTCCCTGCGTATCGTCATATCGAAAATCTGAGCGAGTAATTCCTCTACATCCGAGCGTTTTATGGGCCATCACCGCCTGATCAAGTACTTTACGGGTTATTATATCTGGAAGGTCTGCAGGTATTATGTGTTTAGAGCCACCAGATTCGTATTTTGCATTAAAATCATAAAACCCTCGTTCTGAGGTTATTTCCGTGACACATAGTGCATTGCCATTCAAAACACCAACCGTGAGCTCACGACCCGGTATAAATTTTTCAACAACTAGTTCTTCCCCATAAGACCATTTTTCTAAAAAGGAGATATAATTGTCTTCTGGGTGAACAATGTGCACTCCTATACTAGATCCCTGAGACTTTGGCTTAATCACGAACGGCCTTTTTTCTAGCTCTAAAAGCGAAATGTCATTTCTTGCAAGGGAGGACCCTTCAGGACACAGTAATCCCGCTTTCGAACAGATCTCTTTGGTTCTAATCTTGTCCATCGCAATGGCTGAGGCTTGGACACCAGAATGTGTATACGGTATCCCCAAAATATTCAAAAGCCCTTGGATATTCCCATCCTCTCCGATCGGTCCATGGAGAGCATTAAAACAAACATCAGGTTTCAATTTTTCGAGAACTGACGAAATATTTCGGTCAACATCAATTTTTGTTACTTGAAAGCCCAAAGACTGCAATACTTGCGCACAAGCCAACCCACTCAAAATCGACACCTCTCGTTCAGTCGACCACCCACCCATCAGTACAGCAACATGCCTACTCATAACTTCATATTCTCACTTTTAAGATTGCTATCCTTGTGAAGACCTAACAACTTAATTTCCCACTCGAGTTCAATCCCAGTGGCGTCTCGAACTTTTTGCTGGACAAGATTTCCTAAACTCTCCAAATCAGTTGCATTCGCTTTGCCTGTGTTCACCAAAAAATTGCAATGTCGTTCTGAGACCATTGCACCACCCATTGATAACCCTCTGCAACCTGCAGCCTCTATTAGCTCCCAAGCTTTATATCCTCTCGGGTTTTTAAAGGTACTGCCACCGGTCCTCTCTGTAATTGGTTGACTTTCCACCCTTCTCGCTTTTATTTCGTCAAGCCTCTTTTGGATATCGGACGGTACATCCTTAACTATTTTGAACAGGCCTGAGAGAAAAATATAATCCTTTGGAACTCCACAGTGGCGGTAGCTCATCGCCATTTCCTCAGGCGATAGAACTTTGATATTTCCGGTGCCATCAATCACTTCTGCTTCGATAAGGATATCTTTTACTTCTTTGCCGTAAGCTCCAGCATTCATTCGAAGACCGCCCCCAATTGTTCCTGGTATACCTGATAAGAACTCTAAACCTGAATATCCTTCCTTTAGGGCTAAACGAGCTGCGATACTATTTGGCAAGGCAGCACCAATTCGCACGCTGTTACTTTTAAAGTTAATAGAGGCAAAATTTTTCCCAAGCTTAATTACTACTCCCGGTATTCCACCGTCCCGAATAAGAATATTTGAGGCCGCACCAATTATTGTGACCGGAACTTCTTCAGAGTTTTGCAAAAGAAATTGACTTAAGTCTTGGTGATCTTGTGGCCGGAAAACTGCAGCAGCAGCGCCGCCAACCCGAAACCATGTGTAAGGAGCCATTATTAAATGTTTTTTATAACTTCCTCTTACATTCGGTAATTCTTTAAAATCTAATTTCTTTGGGTCAGGCAACATCATGAAATTTGATCCTCCATTTTCATGATAGCGGCATCAGATTTTCTAGTATCATTGATCCGATTAATTCGTTTTGACTTTGGTAATTCGTGGGTCTTCTGTATAGCGCTCGCTCCAATCTCCTTGAAAACCTCCTCTAAGTCTTTCGGTAATGAATTTGCCCAGGTGGTAATATTGCCGGCCCCGAGGCATATCACTAGATCCCCGGATTCAGCCACTGCTGCAACTTGGGAGGCAAGTTCGTGCTCGTTTTTGAGGGCGAAAACTTTACAATAGTTACGAAGTCGAATTCCTTCAACTAGGTGATCTCTATCACAGTTATCTATGGGTAGTTCACCCGCAGCATAGACATCTGAAACAAAAACAATATCAGCTTGTTCAAAACAACCACAAAACTCATCGAATAAGTCGCGGAGTCTCGTGTATCTATGTGGTTGAAAAACAACTATCACTTTTCCTGAGTTACACGCTAATCTAGCCGCATTTAAGGCTGCTTGTATCTCGACCGGATGATGTCCATAATCGTCGATTACGACTATGCCATTGCAGATACCCGTTTTTGTAAATCGCCTTTTTACTCCTTTAAAATCACGCAAGCCAGCTCGTATTAGGTCTTCATGCATACCCATTTCCAATGAAATAGCTATTGCAGCCAAAGAATTCAAAACATTATGTTCGCCGTACATTGGAAGTTCGAGCCGCTTAATACTTCCACCGTTCGTTTTGCCTCTATCACGCACAATCACATCAAAGCAGGAACCAGTTTCAGTGGGAATAATCTTGGAAGCTTGGACATCTGATGTCTTATCAAAGCCATAAGTTATTATGCGCCGGTCGGGAACTTGTTGCACTAATTCCTGGACTACGGGATGATCTATACAAACGACCGCAAAGCCGTAAAATGGGATATTCTTAACAAAAGAACGAAATGCATTCTTCAAATTTTCAAAATTACCGTGAAAATCTAGATGCTCTGGATCTATATTAGTTACGACCGCAATAGTGGCCGGTAAATTGTTAAAACTGCCATCCGACTCGTCAGCCTCTACTACCATCCAATCGCCATCACCAAGACGCGCATTTGTTCCATAGGAGTTTAGTATTCCTCCATTTATTATAGTTGGATCTAGACCTGCACTATCTAGAACGGAAGCAACCAGTGAAGTGGTGGTCGTCTTTCCATGAGTTCCTGCACACGCTATCGACCACTTTAATCTCATAAGTTCTGCCAGCATCTCTGAACGGTGAACTATAGGGATTTGTTTTTCCCGGGCAAAACTCAGTTCAACATTGTCTGCTTGAATAGCAGTTGAAACTACTGCGATAGATGCGCCACTCAGATTTTTAGAGGCTTGTCCCACAAAAACCTTTACCCCCATTCCCTGCAATCGCTTTACATTTTGATTTTCTGAAATATCGCTGCCCTGAACTTTGTAACCTAAATTGTGGAGGATTTCGGCTATGCCGCTCATCCCAATGCCGCCAATTCCAATGAAATGAATAATGCCGATATCTATGGGAAGTCTTTGCATAGTTAGCCTCCATACTCACAAAAGAGAAAAAGACCCAATGCATTAACCAACATAGCGCTTGCAAAAGTTTTAGCTTCAGAAGATCTCGAAGCCGCACGAAAAACTAGATTAGCAAGACGCTCAACGGCGTCAGGGACACCACAATTCCGGGAGGCAATAGTGGCAGTATTATAAATATTTTCATCTGTCAGAACCCTACTGATAACATTTGCTAAAGCTTCTGGCGTTAAGTTGATTTCGTCACAGCACCATGCTCCACCTGCCTTAACCATATCGATGGTGTTTTTTTGTTGATGATTATCCAAAGCAAACGGATACGGTATAAAGATAGCTGGGCGTCCAACAACTGTTAGTTCCGCTACTATCGAAGCTCCAGATCGGGAGATCACAAGGTGAGCTTCCTGAAGCAACTCTGGCATTTGATGAAAAAAGGTTTTTAATTCGAATTTAATTCCTGCTTTTTTATAAACCGTATTAACATGTTGAATATCTTCTTCTCTGCATTGTTGCTTTATCACCAATCGTTCACGTAATTGTTTATTTAATAAGGCGACGGCGGATGGAACAGCCTCTGAAAGAAAACGGGCACCTAAACTACCGCCGACTATTAAGAGGTTTATTTCTTTGTTTGCTGCTAATGTCGGTGCTAATATTTCTCTACGCGAAAGAAATTCCGGTCTTATAGGGTTGCCGGTCAAATATGACGCTATTTTTTTATCATTCAAACCCGATGTATTCTCGAACGATTTTGCAATAAATGTTGCTCGTTTCATCAACCAACTGTTAGCTCTTCCAAGCACAGCGTTTTGTTCGTGTAAGATTGATGGGATGCGCATCCAGTGTGAGGCCACCAATGGGGGAAGAGAGGGATAACCTCCAAACCCAACGATGACATCAGCACGAAAATCAAAAATTATCTTCCATGACAATATGGTACTTTTGATTAAACTAAAGACTGCAATCGTTTTTAAAAATACATTTTTCTGACTTGGATTTTTTACGTTTATGTATTCAACTGACACGCCATTCTTTTCTATCTCAAATTTTTTTCCTCTAAGATCAGTAATGATGAGAATATCGTGGTCCATTCCTTTCAATCTTTTGGCCAGACTAATTGCGGGAAACACGTGACCTCCTGTTCCTCCAGCAACTAGTATAATTTTTTTTCTGATCATAAAAACTCCTCCTGACCGGGCCTTTTTCTAGTTAAAGCCAGAACCATTCCCATCCCAATGGACAAGGCAAGGAAAGATGAACCACCATAACTTATGAAAGGTAGTGTCATTCCTTTTGCGGGGATTAGTTGAAGTGAAGAACTTATGTGTATTAATGCCTGCAACCCAAATTGGATGAGTAGACCAGCTACAGCCAAGAACACAAACAAACTGCCCTCGGACATTATTCGCAGACAACCCCTTAGCACTAAAAATCCAAATAGGCCTATCACCGCTAATGCAATAAAAACACCAAACTCCTCACCGGCGACCGCGAATATAAAATCCGAATGTGCATCAGGTAGAAGATCTTTAATTTCCCCTTCACCAGGCCCTGTGCCAAACAAACCGCCATTTGAAAAGGCTTCTAAAGATCGGTCGATTTGATAGGTATCTCCTGTAGAAGGATCAAGAAATCGATCGACACGAGACCTAACGTGATCAAAAAAGAAGTAGGCTGCTACCAGCCCAATAATCCCAAATATAAAGAAAGATATAACAAAAAAGAGCGGAAGACCTGCTAGGAAAAATTGGCAGGACCACACGGCTGAGATAACAACGGTTTGGCCAAGATCTGGCTGACCAAGCACTAAACTTACAATTATTATAAAAATCAATAGAGATATTAAATGTCCAGGAAAGCTTGTCTTAGATCTCCACTCGGAAAACATCCAGGCAGCAACGACTGCGAAAAATGGCTTAATAAATTCTGATGCTTGAAGTGAAAAACCACCTGCCGATAGCCATCGACGAGCTCCTTTGATTTCACCTCCCAAAACAAGAGTTAACCCGAGAACAATCATCCCAATCAATAAACCAATTACAGCCAAACGCTTCACGTTTTTGGGTGATAGAAGTGAAATGAGAAATATCATAGCGATACCTACAGGCAAAACGAATAGATGTTTTTTTATAAAGTAGTAGCTACCCAATTTAAGTTTCGCGGCTACGGCCGGGCTTGCACCAAACACCATCAAAACACCGAAAAATATTAATATTAATAATGCTCCTAGAAACCATCTATCGACGGTCCACCACCATTGCCCAACTAAACTGGTATCTGTCCTAGTTAATGTGGTCATGTTGTTATTTCCAAATTCGAAAACTTTTCGAGATTTAGCGAGCCAACAATTGACTTAAACTGCTCTCCTCGCGCTTCATAACTCTCAAATTGATCAAACGAAGCGGCTGCTGGAGATAACAACACAACCGGGTTTTCTTTTTTTTCACTACATGCAGCGGACGCCGCTCTTTTTACTGCAATTTCCAAATTGCTACATTTTGTACACGGGGTACTATCTTTAAAGAAATCGAAGAACTCATTTTCCGAACTTCCAATGAAAAATGCATGCTCAACATTCTCGAGCTTTTTGAAAAAAGACTCCGTAATTCTATCATTCTTTGAGAGGCCTCCAGCTATCCAATAAATTGATTTGAATGATGAAAGGGCGCGCTCTGTCGCATCAAAATTTGTTGCTTTAGAATCATTGATAAAATTAACACCAAACAATTTCTTCACTAATTCTTGACGGTGGGGGAGCCCTTTAAAACATTGCAATGCAACTTCTATTTCTGGCTGTTCGACCCCCAATGAAAGCGCTATTGCTACAGCAGCTGCTGCATTTTGATAGTTATGACCTCCAATAAGAGTTTTCATTCTCTTTAAATTTATTTCACATTTTGGTGTGCTTGGCAGCCTGCTTCTTAAATTCCCACTTTTAACGCCAACTCCTTCTTTTGGAATTTCATAACCAGATATGGGTATTACTGAAAAATCTGTTTCATGCTTAAGTTGTTGGTATATTGATCGCGTAATTTGATCATCTATACCAATTATGATTTTTGGATCGTAAATTAGCTTATCAAAAATTCGTCGTTTCGCGCGAACATATCCATCCATGCCGCCGTGCCGATCCAAATGGTCGGGCGTTATATTAAGAAGCACAGCGATGCTGCAGCCTAAAGAAGGGGATAATTCAAGCTGATATGAACTTAATTCCAAAACAATAAAGTCCGGACCTGGATCTAAGGATATCTCTAAAACTGGCCGACCGATATTTCCCGCTACTTCGTTTGAAATATTTGAATGGGATAAAAGATGTCCGATGAGTGAGGAAGTAGTAGATTTACCATTTGTTCCTGTAACGCCTATAACCGGGGTGTTTCTCGAATTTTGTGCGAATATATCAATGTCACCGATAATAGGTACACCAGATGTCTTCGCTTTTGCTGCTACTGGATGAGGTTTTGGAAATGAGTGCGGTATTCCTGGACTCATAACAAGTGCGTCTATATCTTTAAGATTGATGTCATGAAGATCTGTTATCTCGGCTCCAACGCCAGAAACTTCCTCTCTCCTTTTCGGATCATCGTCCCATGCCAACACTCTAGCTCCACCGAGAACTAAGGATTCAATTGCAGCCTTACCTGATCTAGCAAGTCCCATGACCGCGACTGTTTTATTCAAAAATGATCTTGCGATAATCAACTTCTACCTCAGTTTTAGTGTTGAAAGGCCGATAAGCGCTAAGACAACAGCAATTATCCAAAACCGAATAACAACTGTTGGTTCAGCCCAACCCTTTTTTTCAAAATGATGATGCAGTGGAGCCATTCGGAAAATTCGTTTCCCTGTTAACTTGAATGAAACCACCTGCACGATTACTGAGACGGTCTCTAGCACGAACAAACCACCTATTATAGCTAGAACTAATTCATGCTTGGTGATAACACTAATAGCGCCTAATGCCCCGCCCAGTGACAAAGATCCGGTATCGCCCATGAAAACCATTGCGGGCGGCGCGTTGAACCAAAGGAAGCCGAGGCCAGCGCCTATAATCGATCCGCAAAAAACAGCTAGCTCGCCGCTTCCCACCACATGATATAATTGCAGATATCCACTAAACAGTACGTTGCCAACAAGATAAGTTATCAATGCAAAACAAGCTGCCGCTATCATAACTGGTACGATAGCGAGACCATCTAAACCATCCGTCAAATTAACCGCATTGGAAGCACCAACTATAACCAACACGCTAAATGGTAAAAAAAACCAACCTAATTCAATAAAAATATCTTTGAAAAATGGGACACTCAGACTTTCCTTTGTTTCTGCGGGCCCAAGTGAAGAAATTAGGAAAGCGACTAGTGCCGCGACAATGATTTGGAGCACTATTTTGAGCCTGGATGACATACCATTAGAGCTAGCGGTCTTTAGCTTAAGAAAATCATCAACAAACCCTATCAAGCCAAAACTCGTAGTTACGCCGAGCACAAGCCAAATATAAGGGTTATTAATATCAGCCCAAAGAAAGGTAGAAATAATGAGAGCGACTAAGATCATTAATCCACCCATAGTCGGGGTTCCACGCTTCGCCAGATGTGTTTCAGGTCCATCATTTCGGATTGGTTGACCATTAGCTTGCTGTCCTCTGAGCCATCGGATCATACTGGGGCCAATTACAAAACTGATAACTAACGCCGTTAAAACGGCACCACCAGTTCGAAATGTCAGATATTTAAACAAATTAAAAATGGTGTATTCATCAGCTAGAGGAAATAGAAAATGATATAACATTTACTCATTACCCCCGTTTGACTCTGAAAAATTTGTATTTTCTAAGTCCTTTGAATTTATGGCAGCTATGATCGGCGCCATATTGGTTCCAAGAGAACCTTTAACGAGAACTAGATCTCCTGCTTTAATTAAATTCGCGATTTGATCTGCGACATCAATACTTTTAGCGCCATGGGCACCGAACAATCCAGTTGGTAATAACTTGTGCAGCTCAAACATTAGCTTTCCAACGGTGAAAACGATGTCTGGTTTGGCAGCCAATAAATCATCTAGTAATTCGACATGTAATGTTAGTGCATCGTCTCCAAGTTCAAGCATATCGCCTATCACGATTATTTTTCGTCCGCCCGGACCTGGCTTCATTGACTTTAAAACTGAAAATGCTGATTTCATAGCGACCGGACTGGCATTATAACTTTCATCAACCAAGCAAAATGTCTCTTCTGTCGTAAGATTTATATGTTTTTGTCCTCCTCTTCCAACGGGGGTAGAAATACTTTTGAAGCACTTAGCCGCATGCTGGATATCTAGTCCAAGCGCATGAACAACCGCCAGGACGCCAACAGAATTTAGCGCTCGATGCTTTCCGGTTTCCGACAAGACGTATTGATAGGTTTCATTCTTACGCTGGATTTTTACAAAACTTTTCCCTTCTCCAGGTTGCCACTCAAGCAACTGCAAGTCAGACTTTTTGTCTTCCCCAAAAGTGATTATGCTTTTTATCCCCTTTTTTTCTGCTCTTGACTTTAAGAAGTCTATCCAAGGGTTGTCTTGATTCAGGACGACTGAGCCATTTTCCGATAAACCATTAAAAATCTCTGCCTTCGCCTCTGCTATAGCCCTTTCAGTTTTAAGTTGCTCTAGATGAACACCATGGACATTTGTTATCAGAGCCACCTTAGGTCGAATTAAATTAGATAAAAACGCGATTTCGCCTGTATTATTCATTCCGAGTTCGAACACCGCAAATCGAGAAGATCCATTCAAGCGTGCTAAACTGAGCGGAGCTCCAATATGATTATTTAAATTACCTATCGTCGCGTGCACGCTATCGAATTGGGCCAAAGCTTTTGCCAATAAGTTTTTGCTACTCGTTTTTCCAACGCTGCCCGTGACGGCTACAAACGTTGCTTCTGATCTTTTTCTGGCTAAACAGGCTATTTGGACGAGGGCTTTTTGAACGTTTGCAACAATTAATACTGGGCTTTCTTCTGACAACCCATCTATCTTTCTCTCGACTATAGCTGCGGCCGCCCCTTTTTCGAATGCATCCGCGACATAACAATGACCATCAACCCTACTGCCCCTGAACGCTATAAAAATATCTTTAGGTAGAACTTTTCGACTATCAATACTTACACCTGCAGCACTCCATTTTTTCCCATTAGTATGGGCTTTTGTTGCACCTTCAATTTCAATATTTGTCCAAAGGCTTCTACTCATGATTTAAGCCCTCAGCATTTTTAATTAAGTTTTTTACTACCTCGACATCACTAAATTCAAACTTCTGGCCATTCATTTCTTGTGTAGATTCGTGCCCCTTACCAGCTACTAACAACAGATCGCCGCTTTGGAGTTTCGAAATTCCTAGCTTTATTGCCTCCCCCCTGCACGCAATACTTTCGCCATTTGGACAACCCTCTAAAATTTGATCTCTAATTCTTTTTGGGTTTTCATTTCTTGGATTATCGTCTGTTATCAGGCAAAGGTCGGCTAATTCATCAGCAACTTGCCCCATTATTTTTCGCTTGCCTATATCCCTTTCTCCGCCAGCACCAAAAACGCATATTAATCGTTTGGAAGTATGTTGCCGTAGCGCGACTAGAACATTTCTGAGAGCGTCCGGCGTGTGAGCATAATCAACGATAACTTGAGCCAAAGAATTGCTATCGGTAACACGCTCTAGGCGACCAGGGACGCCTTTTAAATTTCTTAGCTGGTCTACCCAAAATTCAACATCACTATCTTTTTGAGAAGCCACGACAATTCCTAAGGCTGCCAACACATTTAGGATTTGAAACTTTCCCAGCAATTTCAATACAAATTGATATTCGACTTTAAAAACTTTAATTCTTATTTCCTGAGAGGTTGGCGAAGATTTCACATCTAGAAGCTGAATATCTGCCCCATTTGATGAGCCAAAGCTAATTATGCTTACTCCTCTTGAAATACAGATGCTCTTTAATGCTTCAAATTCACTTGAGTCAAAATTTAATACTGCTGTGCCGTTTGCGCAGAGGAGTTCTGAAAAAAGACGTGCTTTCGCTTTGAAATATGTCCTCATATCGTTGTGGTAATCAAGGTGATCTTGCGTCAGATTTGTAAAAACCGCCGCACTAATTTTCACCCCATCCATGCGATATTGATCGAGGCCGTGACTTGACGCTTCAAGCGCTAGATAATGAATCTCTCTATCGCTCAAACTTTTTAAAACTTTATGAAGCCTGACCGTGTCCGGCGTTGTCAAACTAGAGTTCTCGAGAACCTTTTTTGTTTTTAACCCCAATGTTCCTAAACTAGACGCACTATATCCAACTGAAAGCCAAAGTTGCCTAGCAAAATCTACTACCGAGCTTTTCCCATTTGTACCAGTGACCGCAGCAACATAATCTGGCTGACCATTAAAAAAACAAGCTGCTAACTTTGCTAATTCTAGTCGCGGGTTACATGTTTCGATGAGTGGCATAGTTGGAGCCATATCCCGACATCTTGATGAATTTTGAGTAATAATTGCTACTGCGCCGCGGGATACCGCATCATCAACAAAATTCACCCCGTCAACCGTTTTCCCTGGTAGAGCAGCAAAAATATAACCCGGCTTCACCTCACGACTATTACTGGCAATACCAACAACATCGGGATCACCATGCCCTAAAACATTAGAAAATGTTTTTAAAGCATTACTTTGAGAAGCGCTTTCTTTCATTAACTCAGAAAGATGCAAGGCGTTTTTTCCCTCCCCCTGGATTAATATTTATTTCGAGAATTTGTCTAATTTTTGGCGACAATTCGTTTTTTGGATGAACCCCAAGAAGAGGAGCAGACCTTGAAACAATGCGCTTTACCGCTGGAGCAGCTACCCAACCTCCAGTCGCATACCCAAACGAGTCCCTGTTACCCTTGGGCTCATCTACCATTACCAAAACGACGTATTTTGGATCATGAATAGGAAACGCCCCAACAAATGACGAAAGACGTAATTTTTTTGCATAGCCTCCCTGGACCGCCTGCTTTTCCGCTGTCCCGGTTTTGCCACCAACCAGATATCCATTTGCTGACGCTTTTTTTCCAGTGCCGTTCTCAACCACCAGCCTGAGTATCCGCCGCATATCCAAAGATGTTTTAGATGAGATTACTTGTTTACCAACAGCCTGTTGACCTGCATGCCTCTTCAAAATTGTGACTGGCCAACGTATGCCTCCATTCACAATTGTTGCAACCCCGCTCGCAAGGTGTAATGGACTTACAGCGATACCGTGCCCATACGATATCGTCATTGTATTAATTCGTCTCCATATTGCTGGAAAAATTGGGCTACCACGCTCCGGCAACTCAACATCAAGCTGATTGAAAAACCCTAATTTTTTCATGAAGTCCTTTTGAGCCAATGCGCCGAATTCATCCGCCATCTTTGCCGAACCTATATTCGAGGAATACATAAATATCTCAGGAACTGACAGCCACCGCTTTTTTGGACGATAGTCATTTATGGTATGCCTAGCTATCCGGATAGGCTTGGTAGCGTCATACCCACTTGTCATAGTTGCCGACCCCAAGTCTAAAGCTAAAGCAGTATTAAAAATTTTAAATGTTGATCCCATTTCGTATACGCCAAGCGTTGCCGTATTGAACTTAGCTTGCGAGGATGCACCCTTGATAAAAGCAGGATCAAAATCCGGCAGGGAAATCATTCCAAGAATTTCACCAGAATTTGCATCGAGGAGCACGCCCGCGCCACCTATCGCTTCAAAAGACTCAATCTGCCTCTGAATCTCCTCGCGGAGGATATGCTGGACTCGAACATCGATAGAAAGAGACAAAGGTTCAGAGCCATCCCTCAAAATTCCGTCAAACTGCTTTTCCACTCCGCTTAAACCAACAGCATCCGTGCCAGAAAACCCAATAATATGGCTACCTAAGCGACCTTGTGGATAAAAACGTCTATCTTCCTCTTGAAAATGAAATCCGGGTACTCCAAGAGCATTTATTTTTAGCTGCTGCTCCGGGGTCAATCCTCTCTTCAACCAAACAAATCTCTTTTTTTGCTTCAACTTAGCTAAAATATTTTTTTTATCTAAATTAAACAAAACTGTTTTTAAAGCGTCAGCTGCCGCTTCAGCATCTAACACCTCGCTTGGGTCAGCATAGAGTGATGGGACAGAGAGACTAGTAGCTAGCAAAATCCCATTTCTATCAACAATATCTGCTCGCCCAGTTTTAAGAGTTGCCCTTGCTGACTCAGAAATAACGGAGGGCTCACCTAACCCTCCAATGACAGAAACATCGAGCAACCGTAGCCCAGCCAAAACAAACGCAAAAGAAAATACCGCACAAACAAGCAGCATCCTGTTCTTAGCAACTTCAATGAAGTGGTTCACGACACCATCTAGTTTAATGAACGGTCGCTCGGGCACCTTACCTAACTCCCTTTTCATTAATACTTCCCTTAACAATCTCCAATCGCTTATCTTTAAGCTCTTCAAGCCTAACAATCTGATGGGATTGCATGGGGACAAAACCAAGATGCTTACGCGCCAATCTCTCAATATGAGCCGGCTGATTTATGAAACTCCATTCGGCGCGCAGCACACGGATAGCCTCTTGACTTTCAACTATATCCTGATGTAGCGCGTCTAATTTTGCTTTTCGCGACTGAACCTCGTGCTTGAGAGAAAACATACCTACTGCCGCTATAGAAATTGCAAAAACAAGAAGGATTATCGAACGCCGAAACATTTTAATTAAACTCCGACCAAGGAGCTGCAGAAGTTCTTTCTGCCACTCTAAGACGCGCCGATCTGGCCCTCGGATTTTGCTTCAATTCGGCTGCACTGGGTCGAACCGGACGTTTTGTAATAACTGAAAAACTAGGCCTTTTATGGTTATCTTCCCCAGGGGGAAGATAACGGGAACGGCCTGTCGTTTTACCCTGCCTTTCATTAAAAAAATTCTTTACTCTTCTATCTTCTAACGAATGGAAAGCCACAATAACAAGACGCCCACCAGGATTAAGAAGCCGCTCTGCTGCTTCGAGCCCTTTGTCCAGCTCACTCAACTCATCATTTACGTAAATCCTTAACGCCTGAAAAGTCTTAGTCGCTGGATCAATACCTTGACCAAACTTCTTGTACGGCACCACGTCACGTATAATTTTTGCTAAAGCACCCGTTGAGGAAATGGGTTGATTAACGCGAGCTTCGACAATTGCTCTCGAAACACGCCTAGAGTATCTCTCTTCGCCAAGCGTATAGATAAGATCTGCTAAATCAGATTCGGTCATAGAATTAACAATGTCACCAGCCGTAACACCATCTTTCCCCATTCGCATGTCCAATGGACCATCAAACCGGAAGGAAAACCCTCGTGACGGGTCATCTAATTGGAGCGATGAAACCCCAAGATCTAGAACGATAGAATCTACCTTCTTAATTCCTTGCGCAGCGAGTAAAGAGTCCATCTCTCCAAAGCAACCTTGCATCGGAATGAGCCTCTCTGCATACCTTTCAGATAAATTCATCGCCTCAGAGAATGCCATTGGGTCACGATCGATCGCAAAAAGCTGACAACTTGCCTCCTCTAGAATACGCGATGCATACCCACCCTTTCCAAATGTTCCATCTACATATCTGCCACCATTTCTTATATTTAGGTGGCAAATAGCCTCATCACACAACACAGGGATATGCTCATATTGACCTGCACCGACAGAACGCATATGCACCATCAAGTCCTCTCTGACGATGAAGAAATGATCCGCAAAGTAGCACCTTGCTCACGGGCTCGAAGTCTATTTTTTTGCCTATGTATAGAAAAGTTTTTCGGAGACCAGATTTGAAAACTTTTTCCCAATCCTACAAATGAAGCTAAGTCAGATATACCCGCATGCACAACAAATTCGTGAGGCAAAATCACACGGCCATCTGAGTCTACCGACACCTGCTTAGCGTCCGCTAGAATTGTTTGAAGATTTTCGGCCTCATCCGAAAAAACATCGATTGCATCTATAGAACTAACTATTTCTTGGATTCTTTCATCTCCGCTTCCCTCTAGGCACGGGTGCTTAAAAGAAGGATAGAGGATAATTCCAGTCGATTTCTGTTGACTTAGCACATTGCGAAAAGAAGAAGGAACAGAGACTCTGCCTTTTCGATCAACCTTGTTTTCAAATGTCGACAAAAAAACCGACACAGCAGCCCCCAACATAATCTCTCACTTCCTTGAGACGAAGCATCGACTAGCTCAACGCCCCATGGGTGAAATATGGAATTTTATGGAGAATATATGGAATTTTATGGTTCTGCAATGGGATTTTATCCAAATTGACAGATAATTTCTTTTTCCTTTAAGAATTCGACCTTAACTTTTGGTCAAAAAGTTAAAAATCCAGCAAAGAAATAAAAATTAAACGATTTTATGAGAGCTAGATGGTCTATAAGCCGGGTTCTGTCCTTCTATCCACTTTAATGTAGGTAGAATAGATGACCATTCCTCTGGGACGACTATCACTAACCGCCTCTCGCGACCTACCCGAATGACAATGCGGAAACGCATCTGCTAGTAATACTAACGCGCCACTCCTATTTGGTCTTGCTCCCGATGGGGTTTACCATGCCAGACACATTACTGCGTCTGCGGTGCGCTCTTACCACACCCTTTCACCCTTACCTGTAATTAACTACTGCAGGCGGTTTACTTTCTGCGGCACTTTCCCTAGGGTCACCCCCGCCGGGTATTACCCGGCATCGTGTTTCCGTGGAGCCCGGACTTTCCTCCAGCCATGAACCAATAGGTTTGGCCAGCGATCATCCGACCATCTAGCCATCGTACAATTAAATGGAGAGGTTGACGCCGTCAATAAGTTTTCAGACTGAGAACCGTTAATGAGTTTGGACAAATAGAGTTCTTATTTAAATTTGAAATCGATACGGCCACTCACTTTATGTCTGCTATAAGTCGTTCCAACATGCACGATGTTTCATTATCAAAAACTCCAGATACATTCTTAGGGACCCAGTGCCTTTGAAACGCTGTAACAACAGATTTTGAATTTGAGTCACAAATTCCCGAAGCCTCTATATTATACCCCAACCTTTTAAGTTTACTCTGCCAATCCACAATTGAATTAGACTTACAAAACAATGGAAACTTTTTCGCACGTGGCCAGTAACCAACTCCAGAGGCGGCTAAGCGACGCCAATCAAAAAGCTCGCCTGGATCACGCTTCCTTCCAGGTGATACGTCTGAATGTCCTAAGACTCTTCTTTTAGGAATGTTGTGTCGTTGGAGTATTCCTCGACATAAATGGATTAGCGATAACATTTGTTTTTCAGGAAAAGGCTGATATCCGTTGTCGTGACCAGGGTTAGCTAATTCAATTCCTATGGACAGGCTATTAATATCTGTTTCACCTTGCCAAAAAGAAACGCCAGCGTGCCAAGCTCTGTGCACCTCATCAACCAGTTTATATATACTACCCGTTTCACTAATCAAGTAATGTGAACTAACTCCCGCTGATGGATCACAGAGCCTTTGTAGCGCCTGGTCAGAAGTTTTCATTCCTGTGTAATGTATCAACAAGAGGTTCACGGAGAGGCCTGGTGCTCTTTCTCCAAAATTAGGGGATGCATAATTTACAACCTCCATTGCGCTGTTATCCCTTACTTATTGGTTCTCTAGCTCCATTTTTTTTTCCTCTAATTCCAACCATCTTTGCTCCGCAAGTTTCAAATCCTTCACGTTTTTTTCCAATTCAAGCGATACTATATCATAACGCTTTCTATCTCTCTGGAATAGATTTGAGATCGACAGCTCACTTGTTAACGAATCAATTTGTCCTTGCATCATTTCCATTCTACCTGGAAGGTCATCAAGCTCTCGTTGGTCCTTGTACGAAAGTTTGCCCCCTTTTTTTGACATTTTCTTTTTTGGAGGTTCTTTCTTCATGTCTTGCCTTTTCGTAAAGACAATTGATGGCACTCTTGTTCTTTGATCAAGGTAAGTTGAATATCCACCCGGGTATTCTTCCACTAAACCATCACCCTCAATAGCAATTGTAGATGTCGCAACCTTGTCTAAAAATTCCCTATCGTGGCTCACAAGGATTACTGTTCCATTGTAGTTTGCCAATACTTCTTCTAGCACTTCTAATGTCTCAACATCTAAGTCATTCGTAGGTTCATCTAATACCAACAAGTTGTGTTCCTGTGAAAAGAGCCTGGCGAGTAGGAGACGATTGCGCTCTCCGCCTGATAAGGATGCAACGCGGCTAGTCAACTGTTTTTCATCAAACAAAAAATCCCTCATGTAAGCTGCAACGTGCTTGGATCGACCATTTATCTCTACTCTATCACCGCCATTGGGGCAGAGTGTTTGCCAAACTGTGGTTTCTTTATCGAGTGTTTCTCTATTTTGATCAAAATATACATGTTCAACGCCAACCCCCCACTTAACTTTACCAGAATCTGGTTTTTCATCGCCAAGCAGCATGCGTACAAGGGTAGTTTTTCCAACACCATTTCTGCCAATCAATCCAACTCGCTCGCCCCGAGCAATTAGTGTTGAAAATCTATCTGTTATTGTTATTTGCCCTTCGTTTTCGGAATCAAATCTCTTAGTTATATTTCTCGCTTCTAGTACTAATTTCCCACTGCGCGTTGTTTCCTGCACGACAAGTTTGATTTGTTCAGGTATCTTTATTCGATCCAATTTTTTTCTACCGAGTTCGCGCAACTGTCTCACCCGACCCATATTTCTCTTTCGACGG
Organism: uncultured Alphaproteobacteria bacterium; assembly: GCA_902589475.1. GTDB lineage: Bacteria > Pseudomonadota > Alphaproteobacteria > Thalassobaculales > Thalassobaculaceae. Next base: position 45,864 of record CACITD010000015.1, read on the forward strand.
GCAGTAAGACCTTCACGAAGCCACAATGTCTCTTGAGCAATTTTTTTATCAAGATTTTTGTTTTTTGTTATTTCGTCTTTAATTATTTTTTCAGACCAATCGACAAATTCATCAAAACCTTTTTCATGTTTTCGAACTACAGTCCTGTCAATCCAATACATACTATTGGATAAGTTTCTTAAAAATGCACGGTCATGGCTCACTAATAGAAAGCCACCCTTAAAATTTCTTAGCTCAGCTTCTAGCCATTCTATAGTATGCAAATCCAAATGATTGGTAGGCTCATCAAGAAGTAAAATATCTGGTTTAGAGATAATCACTTTTGCTAACGCAGCTCTGCGTGCTTCACCTCCTGATAACGTTGCTACCTTACGGTCACCGTCTAAACGCAATTCAGATAACATGGACTCTATTCGAAAATTTGGCTGATCAAATTCTTCTTCCTTTAAACCATTTTTTACGTATTCCCATGCCGTTTGATCATATTTAAAATCAGGCTCCTGTGATAAATACTTAACTACTATTCCAGGCTTAATAAAACGATCCCCACGATCAAGTTCCAAGGCACCGGATAACGCCTTTAAAAGTGTTGATTTTCCGGATCCATTTCTTCCAACTAAACAGGTTTTATCATTTCTAGAAATATAGACATTCGCTTTTTGGAAAATGAGTCTCGAGCCCAGCTCAAGCGCTGCATCCCGTAAAGCCAAGAGGGGCACAGTATTATTTAATGATCGAACTGACATAGCGTATTTGTAATACTATAGAATTCACCGGGAACTAATCCTTGCCGATTCAGAGGTCACCCAACATTAGGGCTGTATGTTCCTCTCCCTACAGCACAGAGTTTTCCATCATCATCATGAACATCCACATCTACAACCGCTACTGAGCGGCCAAGCCGACGCGTACTAGCGGTAGCCGTAAGCGATGTGTTGGTTGCAGGCCGTAAAAAATCAACTCTGAAGTTGATGGTTGGAACTCCACCTCCAACTTTCATAACCAGCGCATAATCTCCAGCAATGTCAATTAGCGCAGCAATAGCACCTCCATGGTACTGCCCTGTCCCACGTCGGCGCTCAAATTCTGCTCGCATAGGCATTCTAATTACTATCTTATCTTCTTCTAAATTCATTGAGATCACTTCGAGTTTCATAAACCCGATGTAAGGCGAGTCATCTAATAGTTTTTGAACCTGCTCTTTATCTAATGGTTCTGCCATAAAGTATTTCCTTTTCTACTGAAGTCCCTAGGGGTTGATTACAACTTTTCCGAAAACTTCTCTTTCCTCAAGCAATCGAATACCTTCCCTAGTTTCCGTTAAAGGGAGTTTTTTATCAATAACAGGTTCCATTTTCCCATCTCTAATGTACTTCATAAGCTGTTCTAAATCGTCTCGTTCCCAGCTATTGGATCCCAATAATTTTAGCTCAAAAGTCCAGATGAATCTAATATCTGTTTTAGGATCGAAGCCAGCGGTTGCACCACAAGTTAAAAGCCTTCCGCCTCGCTTTAAACTACGAAGCGATGGAACCCACGTATCACCTCCGGTGAAGTTAACGACCATAGTGACCCCGCCTTCAAATCCCCTTCGTCCAGGTTTTCCATATAATTCATACACTCCCTTATGAAATTCATTGTTCATATAAGTCATTGCATGATCTGCTCCGAGACTTTTCAATTTTTCCATTTTACTGTCAGAACTCGCGCAAACTACGACTTCTGCTCCAGCCATTTTTGCTAACAGCAAAGCCCCAGTGCCAACACCTCCCGAGGCACCTAAAATTAATATTTTGTCATCGCTTTTTACCTGACCAATTGTCATCATCATCCGGTGAGCGGTCCCATAAGCAACCGGCAAGCTGGATGCTTGGTCAAATGATACGCCGTCAGGGATACGTACCAATTGATGTTCTTTAACACGGCAATATTCTGCTAAACCACCGTGTATTGTTTCTCCAACTAATCCACCCTCGACGCGATTTCTTGGATCAATCAAGACTCGCTCACCAATCTTCCAACCAGAGACATTTGCTCCTATCTCTGCTATTTCTCCAGCCACATCTAAACCACAAATCATTGGCATACTGATTTTTATGCCCGGCATTCCATTTCTAGTGAAGATATCATGATAGTTTAGAGAAGTTGATTTAACGCGAACGACAACATCATCTTTGCCACATTCTGGATCCGGAAAATTTTCAACATATCCAAGAGCGTCAACACCTCCATGACCATTCAAGATAATTGCTCTCATTTTGAAAAACCTCTCATAATATAGAAATTAAATAACAGAATAACTTGGTTCACTACTTTTTTGGTTTGGAGACCTAGCAGGTCCTATAACCTCTTGCTTATTATCTTTTCATAGCGCTTTCCGCCCGCGCTGCGAGGCTTTTTCGGTCTATTTTGTTTGTTCCTGTGAGGGGCAACTTTTCCATAAAACTTACAACTCTGGGGTGCTGATATGCTGGGCCATTTGCAAGTGCATACTGCTTAATACCATCCTCGCTCAGATCTGAACCTACCCTCCTTACTACAAAAGCGACAGGCTTAAATCCCTTGATTTGATCAGTGACTGGCACTACACACGCTTGCTCTATTTCAGAGTGACGTTCAAGCATCTTTTCTACCTCGGATGGATAAATATTTTCGCCTCCACAATTAAACATATCGTCGACTCTTCCAACAAAGTAGTGGAATCCATTTTCGTCACTTCGCATTATGTCGCCCGTTTTATACCAACCATCCTCGCTAAACGCCTCTTTTGTCTTTTCGGGAAGTTTATTATAACCTGGCATTACAGCCGGATTTTTGCAGTGCAACTCTCCATACTTAGCATTGACATTATTGCCATCTACAAGCCGGGCTATGTTATCTATAGGGTACCCTACAGAAATATCGGGTTGAGCAAGACCTTCTGGATGCTGACCATAAACGACCGGGCCTGCCTCAGTTGTTCCGTAGCCATTCGTGATTTTTGCATTCGGTAAAGTTCTTTTTATGTCTCGTACAAGCTGCTCACTTACCGGGGCAGATCCCATTCTCACAATGCGAACGGAAGAGAGGTTGGTCGTGCTCAGAAGATCACCCTCTCTAACAACCATCGCCATCATGGCGGCAACGGATGTTAACCAGGTAACTTTATATTTCTCAATCGCAGAAATATACTCTTTTGCATCAAATTGGGGTAACAAAACTATTCCTAGATGACCTGCAAAAGCAACTTTGCAAATAGCGAGGCCATTCATATGATATAAAGGGGCCGCAACTAGCATTCTATGGTCTGATTCTGGCTTTTGTTTAAGACGCATTTCAATGACCCAGAGATGTCCTTTATGAGTTAACGGAACACCTTTTGGACGACCAGTGGATCCAGAGGTGTACAAGAACATCGCA
>CACITD010000016.1 GCA_902589475.1 uncultured Alphaproteobacteria bacterium
TGAGAAATATTCTGGGCTTAACCTGAATTCTCTTTTCGATCCAATCGTTTTTGCGGGATATTTGGTGCCCACTTTCGATATGCATGCTATAAAGGGCGTTAGTTGAATCTTGGCCCAAGTTAACTTGTCTTAGTGTTTAAGTAGAGAAACAGGTGGATTATATAAAGCGGACCTGTGTTTTTTATTGTAATCTGCTAACGGCTAAAAATATTTGGATTTTCGTGGTAAGGAATAAAAACAAAAATGGCGGAAATAAATCGTCGCGGCCTCATGTTGGTACTTTCATCGCCCTCAGGTGCTGGTAAGACAAGTATCTGTAGAGAATTACTTTCGCTGGAAGAAAATTTAAAAATGTCGATATCTGCGACGACGCGGCCGCGCAGACCAGGTGAAGTGCACGGCGTAGATTATAGTTTTATAGATGGCACCCAATTTGACAAACTTATAAAAACGAGTGCGCTGTTGGAATATGCAAAAGTTTTTGACTATTACTATGGCACACCAAGAGCTCAAGTAGAGACTTCACTTGATAAAGGTCAAGATGTTCTTTTTGATATCGATTGGCAGGGTACCCAGCAATTAGGAGAACATCTGGAAGCAGACTTAGTAAGAGTATTTATTTTGCCGCCTTCAACTCGCGAGTTAGAGCATCGTCTGAAAAAACGGGCTCAAGACCCCGCGCACGTCGTAGATAAAAGGATGGCAAAAGCAATGGATGAGATAAGCCATTACCCAGAATATGACTACATAATCATTAATTCAGATCTGTCTGAAAGTGTTAAGAGTGTTAGATCAATTTTACATGCGGAAAGACTTAAAAGGGGTCGACAAATAGGCCTTATACATTTTGTCAAACAACTGCGTGATGGACGTTAAAAGCGGTTTGTTTCTATTAAATTGGCCAATGTGCAAAAATCTTCAAGTGTAAGGTTTTCTGGCCGCTCCTCAGGGTTTATACCGGCTTTTTCAAGTAGTTTGTTGCCTCCAAACATTTTAAAACTGCTGCGCAACATTTTTCTTCGTTGATTAAATGCAGTTATGAGCACCTTTTGTAGGGCAGATTTATTAGTTTTGTATAAAGGTTTCTTTCGCGGTAATACTTGCACCATTGAACTGATGACTTTTGGTCTAGGTACAAAAGCATTAGCCGGGACATCAAATAAAAACTGCGTCTCGGCAAGCAAATTTACCATTAAGGTAAGTCTACCATATGCAGAGCTACCTGGTTGTGCACATAATCGGTTGGCGACTTCTTTTTGAATCATTATGGTTATCGCAGAAAGAGGCGGAGTGCTTTCTAACCACTTAAAAATTAAGTTAGTTGCTATATTAAAAGGAAGATTTGCAACGACTTGTATCGGCTCTTTACCCAATTCGACCAGTGATATTTCTAAGGCATCAGCACAAATGACTTTCAATCGTGGTTTCGCTATTTCTTCAAGTTCTCTCAGAATTTGTATGGCTCTTTTGTCTTTCTCTATTGCGATTACTTGAGACGCCCCTTCTATTAAAAGAGCCCGCGTTAACCCCCCAGGCCCGGCTCCAATTTCTATAACAGTACCGGAATCTAAAGGTTTTGCTGATCGCGCGATTTTTCGGGTAAGATTAATGTCAAATATGAAGTTTTGACCAAGAGAGCGCCTTGGAAAAAGTTGGTGTTCTCTGATAACTGTATTAAGCGGTTGCATCTCAAGAATTTTTTGACCTAGTTCGCTCATGAGGTCATCCAAAACCTAAACTAGCCAATCTATTCTTGTGAATTTTATGGGCAAGTTTTATGGCTGTGATCATACTATCTGCGTTTGCATCACCCGATCCCGCAAGATTGAGAGCAGTGCCATGGTCTGGCGATGTACGAACGATAGGTAGCCCAATTGTAACGTTAACGCTATTCCAAAAATCTAAAGTCTTAATAGGTATAAGAGCTTGATCATGATACATACAGATTGCGATGTCGTAACTCATCCTAGCGTTCTTAGTAAACATGCTATCGGCAGAAACTGGTCCATTAATCCGAAGACCGCTATTCTTAAGGGACTCTATAACAGGTTTTATTATTTGTTCCTCTTCTAATCCTATTGTGCCATTCTCTCCGGCGTGGGGATTTAAACCGGAGACACACAAGCGCGGGCTATTTATTGAGAAATCAGTTTTAAGAGCAGAATTTGCTATTAAGATAGTCCGTTGAAGAAGGCTTTCATTCAGAATTTTTGTTACGTTTGCAAGCGGTTCGTGTACGGTGACGGGCACCACGAGTAGTTCATTTGATGCTAGAAGCATAACTGGTTCTACTTCGGCCCCGCACAGAGCCGCTAAAAACTCAGTATGGCCAGGATATTGAAATTTTTCTCTCGTAAGTATTTCTTTCTGGATTGGGTTGGTGACAACGGCACTGACTAGGCCGGTTTTAGCATAGCTAACGGCAATTTCTATTGCTTTGATAACAGCCGGGGCATTTAGCTCCTGTGGCTTGCCAGGCTTACAATGAACTGGAAATTTGTGTGGTAGTATTGGGAGAGCATTAATAAAACATTCTTGAGTTTGTTCTGGCGAATTGATTATTTTAATAGGCACTTCTAAGTTTGCCTCTTTTGCACGAGTAGCAACCCTTTCCGCATCATCGATTAAAAAGAAAGGAGGACAAGACTTATCTTTCCAGGCTTTTAATGTTATTTCCGTGCCGATGCCTGCTGGTTCTCCTGGGGTTATTGCTATCGGTTTTTCTAGCATTTCTGACCCTTTATATTTTTTACAAAACCAGTAATATTTTTATATTTTTATTTCAATAAAAGAACTCTGCCGAAGATCATAAAGATATTTCTTTGCTAGCTTTTCAAGTTTTTCTCCTTGAAGTTTTAGAGCCACTGCTTCCCGGCTAGGAATGATACTTTTCGGTAATAATCTCTGACACACGCTTATAATTGCTATACCACTACTTGTTTTTAAAGGTTTTGAAGGGACCCCAATTTTTAATTTCTGGACTATTTTTCTTAGCTCGGTGGATAATTCACCCATAAAAAATCCACCTAAATCTTGAAGTTCGCCATCAGGAAGCTGTTCTGAAAGGTCTTTAAATTTTGAGCACGAGTTCACGTTTTCAAATTTTGTCCTAATTTGCGATAATTTAAGGTCGATTTGTTCTTTTGTATTGTTTTGTTTAGGACTAAAAAGGAGTTGTAAAATCCTAACGCGCGTTTTCAGCGGATCAAATTCGGTCACTTTTTTTCGAGCCTCGACTTTCAATAGAAGGTATCCGGATTTTATTTTAATTGGTGCTGTTATACCGCCAGTCTTCACTAACTTTAACGAGGGCACTAAGAAAGGCTCTAATTGGTCGAAGGTAGTCCATCCTACCTTGCCATAAGAGTTTGCGCTTCGTGCATTAGAGAAGCGTCGGGCAAGGGCCGAAAAATTTGCTCCTTCCTTTAGTTTGGTATAAATTTCATCGATCAGTCTTTTGGCGTTTTCTTGGCCTCGCGCGATACTATTCTCGATAACTATTTCTGACAAAAAAAGTTGGCTGGTACCGATGCTGTCTTCGACTTTTTTTTGGATCTCTCTAATTTCGTCGTCACTAATTTTTAATTGATTTCTATAACGGATTTGAACAGCTTTAGTCCATCCTAGATTAGTTTCAATCTGTGTAATCGCATCCAATTTACTTAATTTATTTTCAGATAAAAATTTTGACAATTTTCCTTTTGAGATTTTGAGCTGTCTCTCCATAATATTTTTAGCTGAATTTAATTCCTCCAAGGTAATTTTGATTTGTAACCGTTTAATTTCCTGCCTCTCTAATTCTTCGTCAATAAGCTGTTCCAATACTTGTCTTTTAAATTTTTCACTTAGCATTACTGCTTGTTCGATTTTAGACATGAATCCTATAAATTTTATGCGATCGCTAATATCCTTTGTCGAAATTATTTTATTATTCACCACTGCAGCTATTTTCACTTTAGACAGATAGTCTTGTTTTATTTTGTCCTCGGCAATGCCATTATTGTGGACTGGCACTAATGCGAAAAAAATAAAATAAAGCAGCAATTTAATTACCGGAAAATATGTAGTTGTTTTCATTATTACTGACATTTTCAAATTTCTAAACACGCCAACGAATTAAAAAATTAAATTAGCTGAAAGAGTTAATATTTTTATAGTGATCCCAAGTCTCTAAAATTGATAAGTAGTAACACTTGATCTTCAGGTTGCAATTCTTCACCACTCATATCCTCACGTTGATATTGAAGGCCTATTGTAAAACATTCATCAGTATAGGTAACCCCAAGCGATGCTTTTATTGTTCTGTTGGAATTATCTTTAAAATCCTGCACAAGTTGCAAACTCGAGGTCCAGTTTTCTAACAATTTAGAATTAATTTTAAGATCTAATTGTTCGCGATCCCCAAACTCTTCAGTCTCACTTTGCTCGTCTATAAGTATATAGTCCAAACCCATAGTGTAATACGGATGAAATAAATTAAGTCCTAATTCAACTCTATTTGGGCTAAAATTTTCTCTGTCTAGTCTGAAGCGATAGTTAATATTAAAAGCGTCGTTAGGAAAGAAAGTGAACCTTCCAATGTAATCTGACTTTTTATGCTCTAATCCGGAAGCTTCACCGAAGGAGGAACTTCCTGCAAATCTATAGCTTTGTGCGAGTAATAGTTCGGATTGTTGGCCGTCATCCTTTGCTATTAACGTTCTTATTCCATAATCGATGCGAGAACCACTTGTAATGCGGTCTGTTCCTGCATATCGATTAAGATCAAAAATATTGGTGTCGTCAAACTCAAACGCCTGGCTGTCTTCATTAGCGATTTTTGAAGAGTTTTGAGTATCAGGCCCTAAAACAAAATTAATTATTGGTTCTACGATTTGCATGTTGTCTATTTGTTTACGTACAAAAGGGTACCGCCAATTAACACCAAACTGAGGAATGATACGAAACTCTCTGTTGTCGGTGCTTGATTTAACGTCTAGACCACCATTCATATTATTCGAAAAAAATAGGTCTGTTTGCAGCGAGGAATGGAAAGTATAGATTTCTCCTAAATCGCTATAAAACGGCATTTGCAAACCGGTTTTTAAGGAAAGTTTTCGACTGTCTACTCCAAGTTCTCGCGTTATGGAACTTATTTCGAGATCTATCTCAGGACGAATGGCATACGCGTTAGGTTGACCCGTGAAGTTATAATTTAACGTTGGGAAAACAAAAGGTTGTGTTCGCCGGTCATCTGTAACTCGAAGTCCTTGGAATTTATAAAGGCTTAGAGAAGTGTAATTGCGTGACCGGAATCCTTCCAGAATAGCTCTGCTTGTAAGCACTTCTTTTGTCCCTAAATCGAATTTCCTTTGATAGTTTTTATTGCTAGTTTGTTCTAGATCAAAGCTAGTGCGCCAAGTGTCGTCGATCGCAAACTTCGCTTCTAAATCAATGCTGCCCTTTAGCGCAACGTCATTAAAGCCGGTTTCGTCCAGGGTATTAGCGATAACTCCAGTTGTGGTTTTTAAGTCTACATCGCCAAGCTCTAAAGCATGCCTATAATGTGTTTTCAAAATCATACCTTTACGCGTGTAGATAGTAGGCTCTAGTTTAATATCACGTGCTTCGTCTATTATTTGAAAATAAGGTTGTCCATATATAAAGCCCTTTTCGTCGGAGTGCCCAACAGTAGGGATCAAAAATCCGGATCTGCGTTCAACCGAAGGGTCGGGGTGAATAAAGTAGGGCATATAAAAAATTGGGAGGTCGAATATCTCCAGGAGCGCGCCCTCATATTCTAAATCTTTTGTGGCTTCATAGTGGGTGATCTGGTCGGCCTTTATTTGCCAAACGAGTGGCTTATTAGGATCTTCTTTGCAGGGATGGCACGGAGAAAAAATAGCCTCTTTCATTACGTTTCGATTGCCATCAGACCGTATGGCGGAATTAGCAGCAAATCGGGAACCATCATTCATTAGCAATTTAAAGTCTTTAATAAGGCCACTTTTTAATTTGTCTGATAAAACCACTTTAGTCGAAAAAAGGACCTCCCCATTGGGTTCCAATAAGATCACGTTACCCTCAGCAGTTACTTCATCTTTTTTTTGCCGGTAAATTACCTTATCAGCCAAAAGAATCCTCGAACCGTGTGATAACTCAACATTTCCAAGCGCTATTATAACATCATTTTCTTTTAAATAAGTTATTTCAGCAGCCTGCAGCAAAGTCTGCCGGTTAGTTGGGCTATCTGCAAATACAGGTTGGTTTATCTGTGTGAGCAAGAATGTGCATAATAAGATTAGTTGAACTAAAATATGCCATATGGCTTGCGGGTGCTGTTTCAATTCCATAACTTACGAATCTTCCAAGTATAGCAAACTGGTTATCCCGATAAGTGTTGTAACCATCACGGGGGTCCAGGCAGCAAATACTTCTGGAATCCGGCCTGATAAACCAAGTGCGAAAACCAGATCCGTCATAAAATATAAAAAGAATCCAAAAAATAGGCCACCTAGCATCCATTTTTTTGAACTAATTCGTGCTGAAGCCCTTAGTGAAAATGTTGCTGCAATTAAAACCATTGCACACAAAAGCAAAGGCGAAGCTAGAAGGGAATGCCAATGAAGGCGGTGTCGTACAGCAGAAAAGCCTGCTTTTTCCAATACGCCTATAAACTGGGGTAGTTCCCAAAAAGACATCGCATGTGGAGAAGCAAAACTGTCTTGAAGGTTTTCTTTTGTAAGTTGGGTCAAGTGTCTCGAAAAAGCTTGCTTTTGGGGTACACCGTCATCAGTTATAACGACGATATCTCTCAATTCCCAAAAACCAGCCTTAAGTGTAGCATGTTTAGCATCTATTCTGGCACTAAATATATCCTCGTTCTCGAATATAAAGATCGTAACATTCGAGAGCATCTCTCCGTCGTCAGAAATCGCTCTCGCATGCAGCACAGAGTGCCCATTGGCATTTTTTTCTCTTATCCACAAACCTCCAGGAGAAAGGCTTAACGCACTGCTTTGGTTTCTCAAGACGCTATTTTCCAGGGTTTCAAATTTAGCCGTTAAAACAGAAGATACCGGATTAATGACTGATATCCAGAATGTACCAATTATTAGAACCACACATATCGAGGGAATTATTATCTGCCAGATTGTAAAGCCAGCAGCATGTGCGGCAACAAGCTCTCTGCTTTTTACAATTTTTGTGAACGCCATCATGCTACCGAACAGAACGGCAAACGGAAGTATTTTATGACCAATGCTAGGTGCCTTGAGAATAGCCATTTCTAGTATCAAACCTAATGAAATGCTGTCCTTGGAGGCGCCTCTGCGTAAAAACTCTACTACATCTAAAAGATAGATAACCGCCATAATAATTAAGAAAATACTGAGTACATAAGAGATAAAATGTCTCGCGAAATAATTAAATAAGGTTGGTGAAAAAAACAAACCGCTAGCCTTCATTCATCAGCAAGAAAAGACATTCAATAATCTCTCTTCGGTTTAAACTTGAAATTCGATGGATATGAGATAAGCGATACGAAGGCTATAGCTAAAGGTGCAGCGACGGCACCGTACATGATGGGGATAAGCATTGCATTCTGTGCAACAAAAAACTTACTTCCTAAGACTGTACATTCAACTAACCCTGCTAATATCACTGCAGTGCAGATTCGGAGCGTTTGGCCACGCCTCGAGAATTCACCCTTGAGTAATACCGCGAGCCCCAAGATTGGGAGTACTATCGCTAAAAGTGGAGACGTAATTCTATAATGTGCTTCTGCTATAAATTTTTTATATTTTTTAGAGCTCTCGGTTTCGTTGCTAGGATTAAGTAATTCATGCAAAAAATATTCATTTTGATCTTTCCAAGATCGCTGCGACATAGAATTTAATCCGCTAAGGTCGACGGTGTAACTGTCAAAGTACAGCAATCCGACTTGACCAGTTTTGGTATTTCTGGACTGTCTGTTACCATTGCGCATGAAAACTTGTGGTCCTTTTTCTGTCACTGATAGCGCCCCACTCTCAGCCATAACTGTTATACTTTCTAGCGAGTTTCTCTCATCGTTGATTATAATTCCAGATAGTCCCCCTTTAAGGTTTCGCTCTCTGATATATACCGTAATGTCTTTCCCAACGGCGTTAAAGGTTCCTTCGCGAAGAAGAATATCTGTGTAATTATGCCGGATTTTGAATTGAAGTTCTTTGAAAGCTTGATAAGAAACTGGAATAAAATATAGCGTCATAGAATAACATAGGATTGTAACTATTAATGAAACAAGAAGAACGGGAGAGGAAAGGCGCCAAGGGCTTAACCCCGCTGCTACAAGAACGATAATTTCTCTATCTACGAGCATGCGGTTATAGATGTAGAGTGAACTGGCGAAAATAGCGATTGGCATAACAATAGAAAGCCAAGTTGGTAAAAGTAATATGGTAAGATAAATGAAAGTGGGTAAAGGTAATCCCCTGTTTACGATTAAGTCTATGAAGCGCAGGGATTGGCTTAACCAAACCACACAAGTAAGTGATATGACCACTACCATGAAAGCGAGAACAAGTTGCTTGGCAAAGTAGGTGTTTACTTGCAATTCTAGGCTCCGCAAAAAATTTAACTATAGTGAATTAAACACAAACATACGCGTAAGTCATGTCACTAAGAAGACCAAGATAATATTCTCGTAAGATTGACATTGTCTTCAGGCACAGTTACCCATTTTACTGCCGTATGTTAAGGAGATAAAAATGCAAATAGGTTTTTCAAAAATCGGTTTCCCAAAGCAGGGGGCCTTGGTTTTAGGTATCTTGGAAGACAGTAAGATGTTAGCAAAAACCCAAGAAGTTGACCGAAATAGTGGCGGAATGATTACAGCCGCCATTAGGAATAGTAACTTTTCGGGAAAGTCACATCAAATATTGAGCGTATTTACTCCAGAAAGGCGAATCGTACTCTATGGGTTAGGTAAAGGTGAAAATATAGATGAGCTTTGGAGTGAGGAAGCAGGGGGACGTATATTTTCTTTTCTGGAAAAATCTGGTGAAAAGACAGTCACAGTAATATTCGAGAATCATTCTAGAACAAAAAAAAATATCGATAAACGCGCAGCTCATTTGGCATATGGTGCTCTCCTTAGATCTTACAAATTTGATAAGTACAAGACGAAAGACAAACTTGGTAAAGATACAACTTTAAAAAGAATCAACGTAGCGGTAGAGCAGCATCCACAAGCTAAGAAAATATTTTCGGAGCTTGTTGCCGTGGCGGATGGTATCTTCTTCGCCCGGGACTTGGTGTCTGAACCACCTAACGTGCTTTATCCAGATAGTTTTGCTAAAAAACTTACTGCATTACGGAAACTAGGCCTTAAAGTGGAGGTGCTTGGCGAGAAGGAAATGTCAAAGTTAGGAATGGGGGCGCTCCTGGGGGTTGGGCAGGGGTCCTCTAGAGAAAGTAAATTAGTTGTAATGCGTTGGAATGGTGGGAAAAGGGGAGAAAAACCAATTGCCTTTGTTGGCAAGGGTGTTTGTTTTGATACTGGGGGCATTTCCTTGAAACCTGCATCCGGTATGGAAGACATGAAATGGGATATGGGTGGCGCCGCGACGGTTTCTGGCTTAATGATGGCATTAGCTGGTCGAAAAGCTAAGACCAATGCCGTCGGCGTTGTTGGTCTGGTAGAAAATATGCCGGATGGAAACGCTCAACGTCCTGGAGACGTGGTCACCTCTATGAGCGGGCAAACTATTGAGATTATAAACACAGATGCTGAAGGTCGCTTAGTACTAGCTGATGCTCTTTGGTACACAAATAGACGGTTTAAGCCAAAATTCATGATAGATTTGGCTACTTTAACTGGAGCAATGATGGTGGCGCTTGGTCAAGTGAATTGTGGCTATTTTACAAACAATGATGGCCTAGCCAAAGAGATGGAAAGTGCGGCAAAAGACGCTGGTGAAGGTATCTGGAGAATGCCACTTGGGGTTGAATACAATAAAATGATGGACTCGGATATCGCTGACATGAAGAATGCCGGGCCGCGTTTTGCGGGCAGTGTCACAGCGGCGTGCTTTCTCGAGCGCTTCGTTGAAAACTGTCCTTGGTCCCATTTCGATATAGCTGGAATGGCATGGTCGTCTAAGGATAGTCCTACAGTTCCTAAAGGTGGTACCGGCTGGGGTGTGAGAACACTCAATCAGCTAGTAAAATCAAGTTATGAGGCATAAAGCGATCCGAAATATATGACTGATATAAGTTTTTATCATCTTATTAAACGTTCACTAGAAAATGTACTTCCCAAGCTTTTGGAAAAAACACTCGAGGCAGGCGGCCGCGCCGTGATTTTTGCCTCGAGTGAAGAAAGAGTGAAGGAAATAGATGATTTACTTTGGACGTACGACCCCAATTCATGGTTGCCTCATGGTGCCAGCAAAGATGGTTTTACTGCAGAGCAACCGGTTTGGATAACTTGTGAAAACGATAATGCTAACGATGCGTCCTATTTATTTTTAATTGATGGGATTCGGCTTGAGCAAATTAACGGGTATAAGCGCATTTTTGATCTCTTTGATGGGCATGATGAGAACGCAGTCATTGATGCTAGAACAAGATGGACGTTTTATAAGGAAAAAGGTGTGCAACCCACCTATTGGCAAGAAGATGAAAATGGTAAATGGGCTAAAGTACAATAATTCGTTAGAGAGTGAGAAGCAGCCATTTTTATGAATGCGTTGATGTTTCGAATTGTAGCGGGATTATTTGATGAAAGTATTACTTCTTCCAGGTGATGGCATAGGACCAGAAATTTCTAGAGTAATAGCTGATATTATTACATGCTTAAATAATAAGTTAGATCTAGGAATAGAATTAAATGAAAAAGATGCAGGGTTCAAGGCCCTTAAAACTCATGGGACAACTTTCCCTGCTGACGTAGCTTATGAAGCGGAGACTTCTGATGGAATAATTTTAGGCCCCTCCGACAGCGCAGCATATCCACCACCTGAGCAAGGGGGTATAAACCTTTCAGCGGCTTTCCGCCGTAAATTCGATTTATTTGCGAACATTCGTCCTGCTAAAGCTTGGGCAGGGATAAAATCTAATGCGCCTTCAATGGATATGATTGTAGTGCGTGAAAATACCGAAGGTTTTTATGCTGATAGGAATATGTTCACTGGTTCTGGGGAGTTTATGCCGACGCCCGATCTAGCGTTAGCTGTTAGAAAAATAAGTCGGGATGGATCTCGCCGGATCGGACAAGTTGCAGCAAAAATTGCGTCGGAACGCCCAAGACAGAAGATCACTATAATAACGAAGTCGAATGTCTTGAAACTTTCTGATGGATTATTCAGAGATGAATGTATAGAGGCCGCAAAAAAATATCCTGGCCTAGAAGTTGACGAGATACATGTTGATGCGGCTGCTTCTTTGTTTGTTAGAACGCCTGATAATTTTGATGTAGTTGTGACGTCCAATATGTTCGGAGATATATTGTCCAACTTAGCAAACGAGCTATCGGGTGGGCTCGGATTGGGTGGTTCTCTGAATGCTGGACATAATAAAGCCGTAGCACAAGCAAGTCATGGTTCCGCTCCCGATATCGCGGATAAAAATATAGCAAATCCATCGGCACTCCTGCTGTCCACTGGAATGTTGTTTGACTGGTTGGCCGAACGCAATGATAGTAATGCGTTGAAAGAGGCTGCAAGGTTAATCAGGTCCAGTATGGAACAAGTTTTTTCCCAATCGGATAATTTAACAGTTGACCTAAATGGTAGTTTGGGAACTAAAGAATTTGGTATGCAATTGAAGAAAAAGATTGAGGAACTCTGAAATGAGTTCGACTATCATTCTGCCAAATGGTCGTGACGCTCCATCTTTAGGACTGGGGACATGGCATATGGGAGAGAGGATCGGTGATCCTGCTGCTGAGGCGCTAGCTTTAAAGCGAGGTTTAGACCTTGGGGCTACTTTGATAGATACTGCGGAAATGTACGCCCGCGGCGGAGCAGAACGAGTTGTTGCCGACGCTATTAAGGGAAGGCGGGAAGAAGTTTTCATCGTCTCCAAAGTATTACCTCACAATGCCAGCAGACATGGCACAATAAAAGCTTGTGAAAATAGTCTGCAGCGTTTGGGCATAGAATCGATAGATTTATACTTATTACATTGGCCTGGTCGCCACCCCTTGAGGGACACGGTTGAAGCGTTTCATGAGTTAAAAAATACAGGAAAAATAAAAGCATGGGGGGTCAGTAATTTTGATACTTCCGATATGGAAGAACTTTGGAGTGTCCCCGGTGGAGCAGACTGTCAAACGAACCAAATTTTATACAATTTAATGCGACGCGGTGTCGAATGGGATCTTTTACCCTGGTGTGAGAAAAAGGGTGTCTCGGTTATGGCGTATTCACCGCTTGAACAAGGACGATTGCTCGGCAATGAAAAGTTGAGACTAATCGCTGAACAGCTGAATCTTTCGGCCGCCCAGATAGCAATTGCTTGGACACTTCGCAAAAAGGGAATAATTTCTATTCCAAAGGCCAGTTCAATAAAGCATGTTGAAGAAAATATAGCTGCCTGGAGTATCGAACTAGAAAAGAAGGATTGTGACGCGCTAGACGATGAATTTAAACCGCCTTTTAAAAAAGAAATGCTCGATATTTTATAAATTATCAAACGCTAATATAGGTGAGAGAATGGTTGTTCGAATATTTTTGACACTTTCATTACTAGTTTTTTCGGTCTTCTCTTCTGATAATACCTTTTCACAGGAAGAAGTATCTGGTAGAGCAACGATTATATCGGGAGATACAATATCAATAAAAAATATAGACGATGGAAAACAATTTATCTTTCGACTATGGGGTATAGATGCTCCTGAATTAGAACAACCCTGCGAAAAAAAGAATGGTCAGTCGGTAGACTGCGGCATCCTTGCTCGTAATGCTGTACGGGAAATTGTTCGAAAAAACGAGCTAGTGTGTGTTGATTTTGAAAAAGATCTAGAAGGTAAGCTTACAGGATTGTGCTACATGGGGGATAAAATCCTTAACGGATCTATTGTTCGAGCTGGTTGGGCTCTGGCATACCAAGAAGAAAGTAGGGATTTTTTAGACGTAGAAAAAAAGGCGAGACTAAAAGATAGGGGCGTATGGAAGTATAAATTTATGGCTCCATGGAAATGGCGTAAGAGCCAAAAGAAGTGAAGCTCTAAGCTAAAAGGTCATCGATTTTACTTTGCATTACGCCGGCATTTCTTGCTGCATTTAGGATATCTTTCCAAGCTTCTTTCGCTAAAGGAACCCCACCTTTCAGTCTATCGGCCATCACTTGTCGCTCTTTTTCCCCAGGTATCAAAACCACTCCGCCTGGTTCAGTAGGCCGTGAACTTTTAAGGAACTCCACGTAAGCTCTTACTTCGCTCACAAATGAGTCGTCACTATGGCCAAATGCTTCTGGGGATAGGTAAATAGAGAACATGCCATTACAAAATCTTCTTTTAGGCTCATTAATCGTTCCCGCACAGCCGGATCCTGTCAAGGCCCCTGCCATCATTTCCATAAGAAAGTTTAAACCGGACCCCTTATGATTTCCAAAAGCTCTCAGCGCACCTGATCCGTTATTTGGGTTTGGAAACATACCCTGCTTTGTTTCCCCGTAGAGCGGTTTGGGGTCTCCTGTAATTGTTCCATCTTCAGATACTATCGCATCTTCTGGTAAAGGTTTCCCGCCTTTAAGTGCTACAAGCGCCTTCCCTTCAGCCACTACTGAAGTTGCCATGTCGAGTATTATTGGTTCATCTCCATTGTCTAATGGGATCCCTGCGCAGAATGGTGAGGTACTCATGCGCCTTTCGATACCCCCGAATGGAGCAACAATCAAACTCCCTCTAACATTAACCATGTGTATAGACACTAATCCTTTTTCTGCCGCTCTTTCAGCCCAATCCCCAATTCGGCCCAAATGACCAGCGTTTTGCAGTGCTGTGATGGCAAGCCCATTGTTGAGAGCTTTTTTGATGCCAATATCTACCGCTTGTTCGCCTACGGTTTGTCCAAAACCAAATTTACCATCTATGACTGCAAGCGTTTCATTTTCTATCTTTATATCGACAGTGACATTAGGTATTTGCGTACCTTCTTCTATGTAATTTGCGTATCTTGGTGCTCTAATCACGCCGTGGCTATCATGTCCGCGGAGGTTGGCACCAGCTAATCTCTCAGCAATTCGCGTTGCCTCCAACTCTGAACAGCCCAACTTGAAGAAGGTTTCTGAAATGACAGCTTTTAAAGGGGTCACTTTGACCGTAACTGATCCATCGGCATTCTCTACTAATGATGACATGACAAAACCTTTTTTATGATCGAACTGCATTGATTTGTGATGTGACAACTTGTGTCAATAAACGAACGTCATTTGATAGTGATGCGAAATCAAAACCACATTCGTACATTTTTTTTATGTAGTCGGGGTCCATGCAATGAAGTCCTGCACGAATGCCTGACGCTTTCGCTGTCGTTAAAACATGCTGAATAGCATCATAGACCTTACCAGGTCCTCTATCGAGCCCAGGTCCTTCGCCCATAGAAATAGCTAGATCGCTTGGCCCAACGTAAATGCCGGTCAAGCCCGGTGTGGAGCATATTGCTTCGGCGTTTTCAACTGCTTGTTCCGTTTCAATCATTGCTAGGCTGATAATCTGATCATTGGCAGAGTTATGATAATCAGGGTGAATTATATTAGCTCTAACTGGGCCTGAGCTTCTATATCCATCTGGAGAATAGAGCGTCGCACCGACAAATTCTTCTGCTTCCTCTCTTGAGTTAATCATGGGGCAAATAATGCCCATCGCTCCAGCGTCTAGTAATTTCATAATAATACCCGCTTCTAACCAAGGCACTCGGCAGAGCATCGTTGCATCACTCGCTGACATAGCCTGCATCATTGGAACAGCTATAGAATAGTCGGTGAGGCCGTGTTGTAGATCGATGGTAATGGAGTCAAAGTTTTGGTGCGACATAATTTCCGCAGAAAAGGTGCTAGGGATGGCGAGCCACCCGTTTAGTGCAGGTTTTCCAGTGTTCCAAGTTTCTCTAAGTCTATTTATCATAACGCTTCTCCCCTTAATTCAAATTTTATCCAGATGAACTCAATACACTTTGGTTCACCACACATTCGGGATCAATATTCCCATCAAATACTCTTAAAACATTGTCTACTGTTTGGGTTGCCATTCGTTGCGTGGACTCGACTGTAACGCCCGCTATGTGAGGACTAAGTAAAACGTTTTTTAAACTAAATAGAGGGTGATCCGCCGCTGAGGGTTCACTAAGCAGTACATCAAGTCCCGCGCCTTTTATTTCACCACTTATTAGCGCTTGATATAGTGCATGTTCGTCTATTATTCCGCCCCGAGCACAGTTTACGATAAAGGCATGCGGTTTCATTTCTTTAAATTCAGCCTCGGAAAACATATTAGTCGTCTCTTCGGTTTTCATGCAATGTATCGCCACGGCGTCCATATCGCCGAGTACTTTTCTGAAGTCACTTACTGGTTCTACATTTGCTGTTTTTAAAATCGCATCATCAACGTATGGGTCGTATCCAAATACTTTCATATCAAAACCCAAAGCTCTTTTTGCAACTTGGCGGCCGATACGCCCAAACCCAATAATTAAAAGGTTTTTCCCGTCTAAATCGACTGCGCGAGTCGGAAATCGAGGTCCCCAATCATCGTTTCGCGTTACCCCATCATAGTAAAAAATGTCTTTTGCTAACCCTAACAAGAGAGCCATTGCTTGTTCTGCAACGGATATCATATTTGAGTGAATAGCTATGCAAAGCGGAATGTTCCGTTCATTTAAGGTATTCAGGTCAACAGCATCGTATCCCACTCCATGTCGAGAAACGACCATGAGGTCTGGAGCCTGTGACATGATTTTGCGTGTAATCGTCGCACCTCGAACCGTCATGGCATGAACATCTTTTGCAGCTTCAGCGATAACATTCTCATCAAGCGAGTCACACTCTATTATTTCGATATCGTCTCTTGCCTTTAGCATTTCCATGCCAGCTGGATGAAGTGGTTGGATTACTAAAACCCGTTTTTTATTTGTATTTATAGCCATTTTTATCCTCAATGTATCTCAGCAGAATCAGCCATTGCTTTTTTTAATATTTCGACATTAAAACCAGGAGATCGAGCGACTTCAAGAATTACGGCTTCTCTACGGGTCAGAACATCGATAGCAGATGGCAGTTCTTTCACACACTCTTCTGGAACTACGACTGCGCCATGTCGATCGGCATGAATGATATCATTTGGTTTTACTGCCATTCCAAAAATATTGACTTCACACTCAATGGCAACAAGATGGACCCATGCATGACTTGGGGCTACCTTTCCACCTAAAAGTTGAAAGCCGGGCGCGCATGCATCTATATCGCGAAACGAGCCATTTGTTACTACACCTAAACATCCCAATCCTTTGTGAATAGCGGTGTTTACTTCTCCCCAAAAAGCGCCAAACCCTGGGGTGGGGTCAAGGTCTTGAATGACGCTTATCGAAGGGTTAGGCGGCGCTGAGATAGTTTCATAGTATCGAGCTCTCATTTCTCTTATATCTTCTGGTTTCCCTTCAGGGGGTGTCATCGAGCGTATCATCGCGGTTCTAGCATATCCAATGATTGGGGGTAACGAAGGATCAAAACACTGCATCTGCTCAACGGTGAAGCTTTTTACGCGGTATTCCGAACTTAAATGTTCCAGACCATTGCAGATAGTCGGAGTATCCCATTCCGTCAATTTATTCAGGTCAGCAGCAGTCAAATCAGTTTTTGCCATTTCAGCCTCTTGATAAAAGTTATTAGGATTGCGATGTTAGCAATCCGCCGCAGATAAAGTTAGGGCTGAATAAAAATATTTTGATCAAATCATAGCTACGATTTTATAGAAAAGTTGAGGGGCATTGTGTCCGGTGATATAGATATCAGTTGTGTAGGTGAGCCTATGGTTGAATTCACTCGCCTCAAAAAAAGCGTTGAACAAAATTACTATATCCAAAGTTTGGGTGGTGATACATCTAACTGCGCCATAGCTGCTGCACGCCAGGGTGCCAAAGTAGCCTACATTACCGCTGTCGGAGATGACCGCTTTGGTCGCTTTGCAATAGATTTTTGGATAAAAGAAAATATTGACGTGTCTGGTGTTTCGGTTTTCGCCGATTATCCAACAGGAATTTATTTCATAGAACCTGCTGGTAATGCGCGCGACTTCACCTATTACCGAAAAGGGTCGGCTGCGAGTATGATGACGTCAGAAAATTTTCCCGTGGAAATAATCTCGAAATCGAAATTTCTACATCTTTCGGCAATTAGTCAAGCTATAAGCAATACAGCATTGCAAACATGTGCGTACGCTATAAATCTTGCAAAGCAAAATGCCGTTAAAATTTCGTACGACACGAATTTGCGATTAAATCTCTTGGATCTTAAAAGCGCGCGGAAACTGATACACGAGACCGCCAAGACAGCTGATATACTTCTCCCCAGCCTTGATGAGGCACGTTTGCTAAGTGGAAAACAATCGATTAGAGATATTGTGGAGTATTATATCAAATTTGGGCCGGACATTTTGGCATTGAAGTGTGGTGATCAGGGGGCAGTGATCGCTTATAAAAATAAAATCGAGTTTTTACCCCCACTAAAAGTTAATGCAATTGATACGAGTGGGGCGGGCGATACCTTTGATGGCGCATTTCTCTCACGATTAGCCTCAGGATATTCGCCATTTGATGCAGGAGAATATGCTGTGACTGCAGCAGGGCTTTCGGTAAAAGGATACGGTGCTGTTAAAGCTATTCCTGCCAGAAAAAGAGTTTTAAAGGAAAACGCAAACAAGTGAAAAAATGTCGTGGGTTATTTAGGAGTGCGGGTAATCTTAGCTCCGGATTTTACAATAAAAAACATTGCCAATAAAGCTATAATAATAGTTAGAAAAAAGGTTATATTATATGCTCCTACGATGGAATAGCCGGCGCTGAATAAAAGTGGCCCAATAAAAACGCCCGAAAAAGTAATAAAAAAGCTTGCCCCAGTGGTTTTACTAACATCGCTCTTAGGCGACAACCGTACAATTTCGCTTGCATAGACACCATTCCATCCCATACCAGCAATACCGAAGACAAAACAAAGTGAAAATACTAACACTGGAGGCCATTGTGGCGACAAAGTGATTGTTATAACGGCACAAATCGTGGCAATCAAAGCTATGACCATTAAGGTCAAGCGGCCATTGTTAATTTTATCTGCAACCCACCCCCACGTCACTCTTCCGAAGATACTTGAAAACTGAATTACAGATAACCCCAATCCAGCTAGAACAAGTGAATACCCTATATCTTCTACCAACATCGTAACGGTATATGTTGTCAAAGTAGTTTGGACTGCCCCCATGCACATACCATATAAAGCAACCCATCGCAGCGAGGTTAGCCGCCAAACGAGTTTAAGGTCGGCTAATGGGTTTCGAAGCAGGGTTACATTACTTGACCTATCGCTGTCCCATTGGCTTCGGAAAGGTTGCATTGTAAGGCAAAGTGCTGCAGCGACTGCCACTGAAAATAGCATACTTTTTTGCCATCCAAACTCTAAGGCGAGTTGTGGAGCAAAAATACCGGCAAGCACCCCGCCAATGGGAACGCCCGTAAATCGAATTGAGAAGATAAGGTTTCTATTTTTCTGCGTTACTACTTTTGATAACAAATGTGAGGCAGGTGGGGTTAGCATGCCGTAAGCCCATCCGAGAATCATTGAGCCCAGGGCAATTAAAAATAAAGATCCTCCCATAAACATTAAATGGGAAATGCCTATCAAAAAAAGTGCTAACTGAGAGGTTCTCCAGGCACCAAACCTTGTAACGAACCCCCCGGCAAATAGGCTGGATATCATTGCAAAAATATAAAGTATTAAGACGGGATACGCTATCAAGGAGGCATTTAACCCTACGTCATCGGCCACCTCAGGAGCTATCGCCGGCAACCAAAAACCTGCCACGGCCCCGGTCCCTTGAACCAGGATTAAAAACCCCACGACGATAAACGTATCAAGTCGTGAGTTAGTCATTTACAGAATATTCTGTCCTAGGTTACATGCAAAGCCGCGGTTGACCCTAACACAGCTTGTCTAAACCTCGTTTTGATGTAAACGCCATCTCTTGAAGGTAAAACTAATTTGGGTTTTGTACTCTCGACCTTGATGCTAGCAACAAGAGGTAGCGGTGATGTTTTTAATGCGTTTATTAAATTATTGAGGTCCTCATCATTATGGACGGTCATTGTGGTTGGGATACCGGCTCCAGCTGCCATAGCCGCTAGGTCTGTGCCACCCGATGTATGGGTTTTTTGCATGCCTGTTTCACCATAGTGTTCATTGTCAAGAATTATAATTACTAAGTTGTCTGGTCTTTGGTTTGCAACGGTCGCAAAAGATCCCACTCCCATTAGTGCTTCACCATCGCCAGTAATTACCCAGACGTTCCTTTTGGGTTGAGCTAGAGCACAGCCTAATCCCATTGATATAGCACAGCCCATACCACCCCAATTATAAAAGTTTTCAGGTTGATGGTCTGATGCGGCGAGGTCCCAAACAGGAGAACCAAGTCCTGCAATAGCAAGCGCATTTCCCCGGACTTCCATTAACTTATTCAAAACGTCACTACGATTTAACTTAGTTATCGACATTTATTACCTCCTCTGCCACATCAGCTATGAACGACTTGGCACCAATCAGTTTTTGGCCAATTAGAATAGCCACGGCGGCATTTGATACAAATGCCATTTTCAGCCCGGCTTCAATCGCCTCAGCGGCCTCATCGTCAGTCTCTACCTCAAAAACATGCATGCCTAGACTTTTAAGGACGGGTGCTACAGCTTGGCCCATCGGCATTTGCCATGGGTTCGACTCCCCATATTGTCCTCGCATCGTAACAATCATAAAAAGGGGGAACTGACAGGAGCTAACTATTGATGCAATTGCGTTAACTGTATTTCCAACACCACTACTTTGCATCAAAACCGCCGCCTTCTCACCCCCTAGCCACGCACCTGACGATAAGCCTATACCTTCTTCTTCTGTCGTCATTACAACGGATTTTATATCGTTATCGGCATGGCAGCTCTTAATCAATTCTGTGAGACCGGCATCGGGTACATAACCTACCGTCCTTATATTATGTTTTTTAAAAAGGCGATGTGCCGCTGTAGTCCATGGTTCGGCCATGTCTTAATCACTCCAAAGCAAGTATTAAAATTTTAACGCAAAAAAGCATGAAAATACTTTGAATATTGGTATGACATTGGCATAATTCTCCGTCAACTCCGTCTATCAATATTTCTTGTTTGTGTTGCTGAAAAGAAAAAGTGTTTTCTCAGTGTTAAAAAACATGCGAAAGATGATAACGCAAAGTTACTAAGGTGGAAACGTAAATGCTATTAGATACAGATAAAAATCGACCAATAGCTACAACGGCACATTGGGGTACTTATTATGCCGAGGTAGAGAATGGTAAACTAACTGGTCTGCGAGATTATGAAAAAGACCCATCACCATCGATTATTGGCCAGGGAATTCTTGAAGCGTTGGATGATAAAGTACGGGTGCGACGCCCAATGGTTCGAAAAAGCTTCCTAGAAAATGGTAAGAGCTCGAATAGAAAACTTCGGGGTAAAGAGCCATTTGTTGCAGTGTCGTGGGAAAAAGCCTTGGACTTGGCCGCAGGTGAGATCGATAGAGTTAGAAATGATTTCGGTAATAAGTCAATTTTTGGAGGTTCTTATGGATGGGCAAGTTCTGGTAGATTTCATCATGCGCAGAGCCAGGTCCACCGTTTTTTAAATACTATTGGCGGGTACGTGGCTCATAAGAATAGCTACAGCCATGCTGCAGCCGAGGTGATTTTGCCACATATAGTAGCAGAAATGAAACCGATCATTTTTGATCAAGCCACTCAGTGGCCTGATATAGCTTCGGAGTGTGAGCTAATTGTTGCATTTGGTGGGTTGCCCCATAAAAACGCGCAAGTGAATTTAGGGGGCGTTGGGCGGCATACGTTGCATGAGGAAATGAATAATTGTTATGAATCCGGAATAGAATTCGTAAACATAAGTCCGCTTAAAAGCGATATAGCCGAGCATTTTGAACCAGAATGGATTGGCATTCGACCAAATACGGATGCAGCATTAATGCTTGCAATTGCTTATGTACTTTTAAATGAGTCGTTGTATGACGAGAGTTTTATAAAAAAATATACTGTTGGGCTCGATAAGTTTATCCCCTATGTCAATGGTATAGAAGACGGTTGCCCAAAAAACCCATTATGGGCCTCTAAGATTACGGGAGTACCAGTTGAAACTATCATTGAGTTGGCCTATCGGATGGCCGAGTGTCGAACGATGATCATGACCGCATGGAGCTTGCAGCGTGGTGATCACGGGGAGCAACCTATTTGGTTAACTGTTGTTTTGGCTGCGCTGTTGGGTCAAATAGGATTGCCTGGAGGTGGATTTGGAATTGGCTATGGTTGCGAAAACGGGGTAGGGAACGCCGTTAAATACCATAGATGGCCAGCCCTCTCTCAAGGTGTTAATAAGGTGTCCGAATTCATTCCGGTTGCTCGTATCGCCGATATGTTGCTTTCACCAAATAAGGTCTTTGATTACGATGGGAAGAAGTTGAAGTATCCCGATATTAAGCTAGTTTATTGGGCGGGAGGTAACCCGTTTCACCACCATCAAGACCTTTCCAGATTGATAGAGGCGTTCACCAAACCGGAATGTATAATAGTTAACGAAATTTGGTGGACCTCAACGGCTCGCCATGCCGATATAGTTTTTCCAATCACCACAGCGCTTGAGCGAAACGACCTAATGATAACCAAATGGGAGCAAACGGCCTCGCCAATGCATAGAGCTATTGACCCAATTGGTGAAAGTAAAAATGACTATGATGTTTTTACAGAATTATCTACTCGCCTTGGTTGCTGGGAAGAGTTCACAGAGGGGCGTGACGAGGAAGGATGGTTAAGACATTTATGGGATCAAGCAAGACAGCAGGCTGGACGGGCAGGCTTTGAACTTCCAGATTTTGAAGCTTTCTGGGCTATGGGACCAGTTGAACTTCTCAAACCAGACAAACCTAGTATTCTTCTGAGCGAGTTTCGAGAGGCCCCTGAGAAAAACCCTTTATCTACGCCATCCGGGAAAATAGAGATATTTTCAGAAGTTATAGACAAATTTGGCTATGATGATTGCAAAGGATGTCCTGTCTGGATGGAGCCCATAGAATGGTTAGGAAGTGAAAGTGCAAAAGAGTTTCCATTGCACTTAATCTCAAATCAACCGAGTACACGCTTGCACAGTCAGTTAGATAGCGGTGGGATCAGTAAAGGGAGTAAAATAAAGGATCGCGAGCCCATGGTAATGCACCCTGATGATGCTGAAAAAAGAGGAATTCAAACCGGCGATGTTGTCAGAGTTCACAATAAAAGAGGTAGCTGCTTAGCAGGCGTAAACATCTCCACCAATATTTTACCTGGTGTGATCCAATTAGCAACAGGGGCTTGGTTTGATCCCCTTCACGGTGATGATGGAAGTTTACTTTGCAGGCACGGTAATCCTAACGTTTTAACTCGGGATGAAGGTACATCTAAACTGGCGCAGGGACCGACGGCGCATTCTACACTCGTAGAAGTCGAGAAATATGCCAGCACCCCTCCGGCGGTAGAAGCTCACGAGGCACCAACCATTTCTGATTCCATCTAACATGGTAGGCATCGATTTAACTGGCAGAAATGTGCTGATAACTGGCGGCGCTAGCGGAATAGGAAAGGCGAGTGCAAAATCTTTTGCCGCTAGCGGTGCTCGTGTGGCAGTCACGGATATAGATAGGGATGGAATTCAAGAGATTATCCGAGGACTAGGAAACGAGCACTTTGCTATTGATGGTGATATTTCCAATAAAAACGATATTGATAAAATCATTAAAGCAGCGGGCGAGGCTCTTGGCAAAATTGATATATTAATAAATTCTGCCGGTGTATCCGATGTAATAATGTCTACCGTTGATCAAGAAGTTGAAACTTGGCAACGCATTATAGATATTAATCTCACAGGAACTTTCTTGGCGAGCCAGGCGGTTGCTCCCGATATGTTGAAAAGGGGAAATGGATGTATCGTGAATGTAAGCTCGATTGCTGGCCTGGTTGGTTTACCTCGGCGTAATGCCTATACCGCCTCTAAACATGGCGTCGCGGGAATAACTAAAACACTCGCGGCAGAATGGGGAATCAGCGGTGTTAGAGTGAATGCTGTCGCTCCAGGTTACGTGCTAACGCCGATGGTCGCTGATCTTATAAGTAGTGGTAAGTTAGATGAAAAAAATCTTATGAGGCGCACGCCGCTGGGCCGACTGGCTTCTCCCAACGAGATAGCAGAAGTTATTCTTTTTTTAGCCTCAAAATTAGCATCCTATATAAACGGGGCTATTATACCAGTAGATGGTGGATACACGGCCTACGGGGCTGCTGGACCTGCTGTTGAGATAGAATGACTTAAGGTTGGCGAAAAAAACCATCAGTTGGAGAGAGCGCTCAGATAATCTGGGACTATCTGTTGTTTTGGATGTGGAGGTTTTATTTCGAGAAAAAAGTGATTTTCAGACAATAGAAGTTCTCAGCCACGATCGTTTTGGTAGGTTGCTGTCTTTAGATGGATATATTCAAGCCTGCCAGGCAGATGAGTTTATTTACCATGAAATGGCCGTGCATGTACCACTTCTTGGTCAACAACGTTCAGATAGCTCCGTTCTCATAGTAGGAGGAGGTGACGGCGGAATATTGCGAGAAGTTCTTAAACATGATTTTGTTAAAAGCGTTACTATGGTCGAAATAGACAAAAAGGTCATAGAAGTATCAAATAGATTTCTAGGGATTCAGGGAAATTATGAGGATCCACGTGTGTCCCTGGTAATCCAAGACGCTAGCGAGTTTGTACTTAAGGAAAAAAATAATGGTGTCTTATATGATGTCATAATCTTAGACTTAACAGAACCAATTGGCCCCTCCGCAAGCGTTTTCACACTTGATTTTGTTAAAAATATTTCGAAACTTATTGGTGCATCAGGCGTTATAGTTGACTCAGACAGTATTTTTCTTGCTCAAAGTGATGGCTTTTTTTTGCAAGAAGAGAGCGGCGATGGCGAAAATTTATTTTCTGTTATAAGAAAAACAAAAATACTTCCTGCAATTGAGATTTTTAGAACAGATGTCCCGTTTTTTCCTGGAGCAGATTTTATGTTTTTTTTATATGGATTAAAACAGATTAGCTATAAAAAGCCGACATCTGAATATTTAGGAAAACACTACAGCCCGGCTATTCACGAGGCCGCTTTTGTATTGCCGGCTTGGCAACGTAAATGGTTGGGGTAATCGTCGTTTTATCTCGTTATACATTCGAAAACGGGCAGGATTATATTTGATTATACCTTCCATCTAAGTCAAACTGCAGGCCAAAAAAAGTTTTGGAAACACTCAATTTTGGATACTCCTTTGGACACAATTCCGCAACTATTTACTCACGCAGCCAACTCTTATGGCGAGTCAAAAATATACGGGGCGGATGAAATATTTAACTATAGAAACCTTGAACTTGAGGCGCGTAGAATTGCGCAAGGGTTGACGCAACTTGGTGTAGGTCCGGGTGACAGAGTGGGGTTTTGGCTTCCCAATATTAAGGCATACATAGGGTTATTAGGTGCGTGCGGACATCTTGGTGCGATAGCAGTTGCAATGAACACTAGGTTTCGAAAAGCAGAAATAGAAGATGTTATACGAAGAGTTGAGCCAAAGGTTATCGCATTTGTTTCAAACATTGGGAGCGCTAATAACATCGATATTATAAACGAAGTTGATTCGAAATTGTTGTCGAAATGCGCTGCGTTAATTCAGTGCGATGGTGAAAAAGTGGCAGATATTTCGCATGCTAACGTTCGTGCCTATGAAACCTTACGGCTAGGCGAGCCCATAAAATCTTCTTTAGGAGAACCACAATCTCCGTTCTGTATTTTCAACACTTCCGGAACCACTAGCCTTCCTAAATTTGTCCTTCATAATCAACAACAAGTCGCTCGGCATTCCATCGAAGTAATGGAATTAATGAAGATGAAAGAAGCCGACACGATGGTGCTGCAATCGTTACCATTCTGCGGTGTTTTTGGATTTATATTTCTGTTGAGTTCAGTGAGCGCGGGCGCGCCGTTTGTGATGCCGCCTATATTTGAGGCTAAGAGCTGTGCAAAGCAGTTAATGGACTTTAAAGTGACCCATGTTGCGGGAGGCGATGATATGTTTTTTCGTCTGTTGCAGGAGGGAGAGGCCTTGAGCCAAACTAAGGCCAGTCCATTCCCGGCTTTAAAGTACTGCCCCTACGCCTCTTTTAATTCGGCTTTGGCCGATTTTCCCGCAACAGCTGTCGAACGAGGAATACCGTTGATCGCACCATTTGGTATGAGCGAGGTATTTTCTTTCTTCTCACTGAGACATGCAGACGATCCCTTGGAACGGAAAACATTAGGCGGCGGGTTCCCAGTTAATAAAGAGGCAAAAGTGCGTGTGCGTGATCCGGAGACGGGTTGTCTTTTAGGTCATGAAGAGGAGGGAGAATTAGAGATTTGGAGCCCAAATATTTTTGTTGGGTATTATGGCGATGAAGCTTCGACAAAAGCAGCGTTCACAGACGATGGTTTTCTTAAAACCGGCGACCTTGGAACAACCTGCAGTGACGGTTCATTTACTTATTTGGGGCGAATGGGAGATGTGTTGAGGCTTGGAGGTTTCTTAGTAAATCCCCTGGAAATTGAAACTTTTTTGTGTAAGCACAAGGTAATTAATGACGCGCAGGTTGTTGCTGTTCCAACAGAAAAAGGTAATAAGCCGGTGGCTTTTATTCTGCGAGAAGAAGGTGCTCAATTAGACGAAAATGAAATAATCGCTTATTGCAAGCGAGGGCTGGCCGGATTTAAAGTTCCAATTTTTGTTGTAGAAATTGCAAAATTTCCAACAACGCCAAGTCCAAACGGTACCAAAATACAAAAATCCACACTTAGAAAATTAGCTATTGAGCGTCTTGAGCAAGTCTAGTGTTCAACTTATTATTTTGTTAGAAACTCCAAGTTTTGGCAATTTCTAGTGGAGCCATCTCGTAAGCGTTGAGCTACGGTGGCAACCGCTTTTGACCGTAAGTCGTGAAGGCCGGGAGGACTATAAAATGCTGCATGCGGTGTCACCATTAAGCGACCGCGCAACCATTCCTCGTTATTCATGTATGCTTTCAGTAGGGGATGACTTGTATCCGCAGGTTCAATCGGAAGAACATCTAGTGCAGCACCGGTTGTCAAATTTGATCTTAACGATTCAAACAAGTCATCTAAATTTATAATGGGGCCGCGTGCAGTATTGATAACAATTGCTTTAGGGCGCATGCGTCCCAGAAGATCCTTATTGATTGCCCCTCTAGTTTCATCCGTGTGAGGGCTGTGGATACTTATTGTGTCGGCACTTTCGAAAAGTTCTTGCGGCGTTTTTACTCTTTTATATCCGGTAGAAAGTTCTACCCCATCTGGGAGATGCGGGTCATAAAACATAATATTCATATCGAAACCCTGTGCTCTTCTAGCAGCGGCTAGACCTATTCTCCCTAGGCCAAACACTCCAAAGTTCTTATCGCGAAGTCGATCTATGCAGGGACTTTCAATATACCGCCATAGCTTTTGGGGGTCTCGCCGCATTAGAATATCGTATTGGTCAAGGCCTCTTCTCAGTGCAAGCATAAGTGCTATAGCATGGTCCGCGACTTCTGTGGTGCCGTAATCAGGTACTGTGCAAACAGCTATGCCACGTTCGCCAAGTTTCTTCAGATCTAAGCCATCGAAACCAACTCCTCCCCTAACAACAATGGTTGCTTTTTGCAACTTGGGAAGTGCGGTCATTACGGCGGCTGTTCCTCGATAGGTAACAATTCCATCCGCACGGCCCCAGGCTTCGTCGGTAACATCATCATGATGGTCGAAAAATTCTAGTTCAATATCTGGACCAACAGCATTTTGTTCAATGTTCTCGTCACCGGAAGTATGCCGATCGGTAATTAAAATACGCATTGGTAATCCAAAAATCTAGCAGGTTAAGTATATAATGGTAAGTCTACCAGTGTTATTTCAAATAAAAAAGACATGCAAGTTAGATTTAAAATTCGAAATAGAAACAATACAATGATGATTGTTCGGTGGCGTATAGTTGCATATCTGATAATAATATCGTTTGTTGGGTATAACTTGGGTGAACGTTTGTTTAGAGAAAATATTTAGTGCGACCTTACAAAAATTTTTTTTGTTGCGTTTTTAAGAGTTGATATAAGTTTGGGTTTTTAATTTCTTTGCACACACTTATAATAATGGTTATCTACTGGTAGCCTCTTGAGGTATCATTTTTGGAGTAGGATATGAAGAAAGTTTTCTCAAGCGCAGAAGAGGCCCTGAATGGCGTTCTCAAAGATGGAATGACAATCGCGGCTGGAGGTTTTGGTCTCTGCGGTATTCCAGAAAATTTAATTGCTGCTATCAAAAGCTCCGGTGTGAAAGAGCTAACAATAGCGTCTAATAACGCAGGAGTGGACGATTTTGGGCTGGGTTTACTGCTTCAAGATCGTCAAGTAAAAAAAATGATATCATCCTATGTTGGCGAGAATGATCTTTTTATGCAGCAATATTTGGCGGGGGAACTTGAAATAGAGTTTAATCCCCAAGGAACCCTTGCTGAACGCCTCCGTGCCGGTGGAGCCGGTATACCAGGTTTTTATACGGCTACTGGAGTAGGTACAAAGATAGCAGAAGGCAAAGAAACTAAGGAGTTTGACGGTAAGACCTACGTTCTGGAGCGAGGTTTAAGGGCTGATTTGGCTATCGTTAAAGCTTGGAAAGGTGATGCCCAAGGAAATCTCACATATAGCAAGACGGCAATGAATTTCAATCCGGAATGCGCAACCGCAGGAAAAATAACGATAGCTGAGGTGGAAGAAATAGTTCCTGTTGGATCTCTAGATAAGATGCAAATTCACACACCAGGCGTATACGTGCAAAGAATTTTTGCTGCAAATCATGAAAAAAGAATAGAGCAACGTACAACACGTGCGGCTTAATGGAGGTTTAAACTTATGCCCTGGGATAGGAATGACATGGCTGCTAGAGCAGCTCAAGAATTGGAAGATGGTTTTTACGTTAATTTAGGAATAGGGATCCCTACTCTTGTATCGAATTATGTTCCCGAAGATTATGATATTACGCTCCAGTCGGAGAATGGCATGCTTGGTATGGGGCCCTTTCCCACAGAGGAAGAGATTGATGCAGATTTAATAAACGCAGGCAAACAAACGGTCACTGAATTAGACAGGACCAGCTATTTTTCGTCTTCGCAAAGTTTCGCGATGATAAGAGGCGGCCATATAAATTTATCAATTCTTGGGGCAATGGAAGTTTCCGAAACGGGCGATCTAGCTAATTGGATGATACCAGGACGTCTCGTAAAAGGCATGGGAGGCGCCATGGATCTAGTAGCTGGCGTGCAAAGAATAGTCATAATAATGGATCATGCTAACAAAGCGGGCGAATCAAAGCTTCTTAAGAAATGCAGCTTACCATTAACTGGCCAAGGCGTTGTAGACCGCATCATTACCAACTTGGGTGTTTTTGATGTCGTGGAGGGTGGACTAAAGGTTATTGAATTAGCTCCTGAGGTTACCATGGAGGAAGTTCGTAACAAAACTGAAGCAACAATAGTGGGCTCGTAGTTTAGGAATTACAGACAAATTTTGGCGATATACACCTAACCCGTTTTCCAAGTCCTCAACCCACTAAGTCGTTCCAGCGCCGCAGCTGCTTCATCAATTAAAGTGTCGTAAATTTGTTCCATTGGTTGCACCGAGTCAGCAAAAACCGCTGATTGTCCCATGGATAACAGAGCTTTGTTCCAGTCCCCACTTTTATAGGCATCAAAAGCATTCGCTCCTTTTACATACGGCCAATATTGATCAAAATCCTCTATCCCATCCAACTCAAGACTCTGTACAGCCCGCGCAAACTCATTATTTATCACGCGAGATGTATTTCTAAATGAACTCATTACTAATGTACTGTCAGCAGCTCCTGAATTAACAATTTGTTTCTTTACTTCTGCATGCGACCAAACTTCTTCCGCGACTAACACCCTCGTGCCAATAAGGACCCCATCTGCACCCATGCCTAAAACAGCTGCGAGTTGTCGTCCATGGCCAATGCCACCGCCAATGACAACAGGTATATCTATTTGCTCGGGACCAAGAACGCTGTGTATCATACTACTAACAAGTTCAAGTCCCGGATGTCCACCGCATTCAGCACCAACAATTGTTACTGCATCGATATCCAACTTAGTTGCCGCAGATAAGGCGTGTCTAACCGTAGAGACTTTATGAAGGACTATCGATCCAGCTTCCTTGAGTTTTGGAAGCAAGGTCGTTGGCGGCAACCCCGCAGTTTCAAAAAATCTCACACCCTCATCTAGAGCTATTTTTAAATGGCCTTCCAAAACCTCATTTTCTTCAGCTCGCATAGACTGATAGAGATTTACTCCGATTGGTTTGCCTGAGGTTAATGAAAGCGCTTTCTCTAATTCATCCTTAAATTGAATGGGATCAGGAAACGTTTTAGCCGTTAAAAAACCCATGCCCCCAGCATTTACAGCGGCCGCTGTATAATTGGCGTCTGCAAGCCACATTAATCCCCCACATAATATAGGGTGTTCAATATTGAATAATTTAGTGATGCGTGTTGAAAATAGAGGTTCTCTCAAAGCTTAAACTCCTAGTGTTCAGTAAAAATATTATTTGGCTAGTTTAATCTAGCCGACCTTAAACCGTCGCTATTGGGGACGGTGGTGATCCTACTGCACCGGGTAATCGAAGCGGCGGAGCTGTTAGTAGAAACCTATTTCTTTTGTTTTTGCGCAACCAATCTCGCAAAGGCGTAAGGTAAAACATTTCGCCAATGTGTATCCCAAGCTTAAAGATACATAATTCATGCAGAGGCAACATCGCTATAGGGTTGGTTCCTGTGGGGAGCGGTGAACTTACGTCTTCAATTCCATAGTTATCTGCAATAATAACTGAAATCCCGCTATCTCTTATCCAATCTTGCAACTTTTCATCTCGGCCATCAAGACAAGCGAAAGTATTGTGTAAATCATGCTCATTGGGGTTTTTCTTCATATCCATTAAACCCTGAGCAAATCCCGTGTGAAAACACGCCATGTCACCCTCTTCAATCTCTATATTATCTTCTTCTAATATTCTCATTAGCTCGTCGTAACCAACAAGGACCCTGTCTCGCCCATGACGCTGTTCAAGATCGACTAATACCCCTCGGCCTTGAACGCAGGCTTCGGCCATATTTTCGATGCCTAGAGCCTTGGCATTTGAACCTTCGAATTTTGTAAACTCGTCAGCCTCGATTTTTTCTTTAGGCGAAACAATATGCTCGTCACCTCTCCAACCATTGTAATAGACCACTTCTGGTTTTCCATCTCCATCAGCATCAAACCATCCCCCCACATGGCAAAGGCTATCCCACTGTGTCGAATATTGAAGACAGATTAATGCGGCGTCGTCGCAAACGACATCCGTAAGACGTGGGTCGCTAATATGTAATGGAAGATTAAAGTTGGCTAAGCCGCCCCTTTGGGTTGCAAATAAACGCGGGGGAAAGCGGCGGGGATTAAGTAAGCGGCCGCCCGGGTAGTCAAGAGGGAGGGACAGACAAAATCTCTCGCCTGTTTTTACTTCCCTGACAGCTCTAACTACTCTTTCTGGTGTTAATAAATTTAAACGCCCTTTTTGATCATCTGGACCAAATTCGCCCCAATTCGAACCGTCTGGTCTGTTTTTCCATCTTTGAGTCATTTTCTTCTTCCCAGTCGTGCAATTAATTATCCTGTAATTTCAATCGAGGTGTGACAAGAGTTTATATAAAGCATTACACTATTGAATAGTGCGAATCTTTTTTGAAAGATTAACGACAGTTGAAAAATATCCTCTCGATGCAATCAAATACAGTAATTGGAATTTTGATCATGATTCTAGGCATGATCATTCTCGCAAGTACCGATGCAATATCTAAGTATCTAACAGTTACTTTTGCTGTAATTCAGATTTTATGGATACGGTATATGGTCTTTGCTGTTATAGGCACTCTCGTCGTTTTAAAAAAACATGGCGTTTCAGGACTACGCACAAAAAGGCCTTTTGCTCAAATTTTAAGAGGGCTCTTGCTTACCGGAACAAACTGCATGGCAGTTTTTGCCTTGAGTCTAATGCCGATAGCGGATGCGCATGCAATCTTGGCCATGGCACCACTCTTAGTGACTGCCGCTTCTGCTCCCTTATTAGGCGAGATAATAAGTTTAAAAAGATGGATGGCAGTGCTCTTTGGTTTCTTAGGTGTAATCATAATTTTGCGGCCGGGAATAGGAGTTTTTGACCCGATTGCTTTAATCCCGCTAGGTGTAGCAGTTATGTTTAGTGCTTATACCATTTTAACTAAAGTGATTAGTAGAGATGATACAAATGAAACAACTCTTTTTTATACGGGCATTGTAGGTCTGGTTTCGCTCTCTTTAATCGGGCCATTTTTTTGGATTGGCCCATCCATGGTTGACTGGTTTTGGCTTCTTTTGGCTGCCTTATTTGGTTCACTGGCGCACGTATTCATTATCACGGCGCTCCATTTGGCGCCTGCTAGTGCACTTCAGCCATTTAATTACACAATGTTAATATGGGCCACATTTCTAGGGTATCTTGTCTTTGGAGACTTCCCTGACGAATGGACTGTCACAGGCGCTGCTGCGATTGTAATTAGTGGTTTGTTAGCATGGCATTGGGAACGTAAAGGAATTTAAGAGTTACGCAACCAATAGTCTTTCAATAATTTTCTGAACAGACAGTGCTGTGCGGGCGTCAGCCAATGGCTGGGGACGGCCTTCTAGAAGGTTGACTATATTATCTAGCTGCCGCTGCAATGTTTCCGTGCGCGGGTCTGATTGAGTTTTTGAAATCGTTGACCATTTTTCGTTTTCAGAAATTTCCAATAGGTAGAAGTCACTTATTTTAGCGCTTTTTTTTGCACCCCAAATGGTGATTTCTTGCCTGTCCGGACCATGACCACCACATGACCCAAAAATATTTATCGGTATTGTTCCACATACCAATTTTGCCTGTAGGTGTGT
The DNA here is from genome assembly GCA_902589475.1 of uncultured Alphaproteobacteria bacterium. Taxonomy (GTDB): domain Bacteria; phylum Pseudomonadota; class Alphaproteobacteria; order Thalassobaculales; family Thalassobaculaceae. Next base: position 32,342 of record CACITD010000016.1, read on the forward strand.
TTCGCATAACGCAGAATCATCTGGGTAGGTGGGGTGTGAGAAATTTACCTTAGCTTCGCCAAACAATCTTTCTACTACAAAAATGAAATGTGATAGCACTTCGCGAATATAACCGCCAGAAGCTTTAAACCGGAGCCAGTCTGCCTCCACTTGCCAAGTTCTTGGCCATTGTTGATATTGTAAAATTATATCTACACCTTCGACTTTTCCGAGCTCGTCATTATTCAAAAGTTCTTGAACTTCCTCTATCGCTTCACTTGAGGCTTGAACAAAATTAACTGCATTAATGTGGTCCTTTTGTTCTAAGAGTTCAACGAGGCCCTCACTCCCCTGAACATCAACACCAAGAGGTTTTTCTAGATATAGTGGAATTGAAGCGTCTATTGCTTGTAAAGCATATTGCTTGTGAAATTCTGGGGGGCATGCGATGTAGAGGAGATCAGGTTTAACCCCGTTTATAAGTTGCTCGGGCGTCTCGCTATAATGTATATCCTGAAATTCTTGCTTTGTTGCTGTTAACGATTTGCTAGATGGATCCCACACTGAAGAGACTTTGAATGCCGGATGTTTAGCAAAGTTCGCTATCATTCGTCGACCCATAATTCCTAATCCTATAATTCCGGCATTATATTGCTTCATGAACATTCCTAATTAGTGATAAATGTATCTTGTTTAGTTTAAGGGACTTAATAGCCCATTGCGCAACCATCTTTGCGCGGCTCGGAGCCGCCAATTAGTACACCGTCTTCGTGATTAATCCAGATACATTGGCTTCCACCAAGAGGTTTACTCAACTTTTCAATCTGGTGTCCTCTATTTGTTAAATCGGTAAAGATACTAGGTGAAAAGTTCTCTTCCATTTGAAGTTGCTGGTTAGTGGCAAAACTTCTTGGTTGATCCATCGCTTGCTGCACATCGAGACCAAGGTCCAAAACATTACTGATAAAATTAGCGTGACCCGCAGATTGGTACTGTCCACCCATCACGCCGAATGGAGCAATAGTTTTTGCATCTTTTGTTACCATGCCGGGGATAATTGTGTGCATAGGGCGTTTCCCGCCTTCAATACAATTAACATGATCTGGATTGAGGTTAAAAGATGAACCACGATTTTGTAAAACAATACCTGTTTTTTCTGCCATGATACCTGAGCCAAAACCAGAAAATAAGGAATTGATAAAAGAGATTGCGTTCCCGTTGACGTCAACACAGCATAGGTACGTCGTGTCGGTATGGCTTGGAAAATCAGAGGGGCCATAAGATTTTGCTTTAGCCATATCTATCTGTTTCTGAAGCGTACCAATATGTTCATCTGAAAGTAACCAATCTACCGGTATTTCATTGAATGACGGATCGGAGATATAGGCATCTCTTTGATGATAAGCCAATTTAGTAGCCTCGGCGAGTAAGTGTATTCGATCTGCCTCGTTTAGACTTTCTATATTATAGTGACTGAGAATTCGCAATATAATTAAAGCACAGATACCCTGACCATTTGGCGGGCATTCGTTGATAGTATGGTTGTTGTATGAGACGCTGATAGGTTCGACATAATCTGCAACACATGATGCGAAGTCATCTAGCGTATGAAGGCCGCCCAACTTATTTAGCCGAGTAACCATATCTTCAGCTATTTCATCAGTATAGAATGCGTCTCTGCCACCCTTGGCAATTGCTGCTAAAGTCCTTCCTAGCAGCGGTTGCGCAAATGTTGTCCCTGCTTTTGGAGCCGCTCCCCTAACGGTTAATATTTTACTCGATACTTCATCACCTAAAAGTTTTGGTAGATTGTCCGCCCAATCAAGTGCCACCCTAGGTGCTACAGGAAAGCCATTTTCAGCATAATTTATGGCAGACCGTAAAAGCTCTGTTAGGTCTTTTGTTCCATAATCTGTATTAAGTTGTGTCCAAGCGGCGATAGCCCCTGGAACGTTCACGGCATGCGGAGTTTCTACCTCTATTTGTTCTATCCCTCTATCTCTCAAGTTATCAGCATTAGCTGCAGCAGGTGATTTTCCTGAGCCATTTAAAGCGATTGGTTTTGAGGAGTTATAGGGACTGTAAAGAACGAAACAATCTCCTCCAATTCCGGTCATGGCTGGTTCGACTACACATAGAGTTGCACAGGCGGCAATAGCTGCATCAACGGCGTTTCCCCCAGATTTTAACACATCAATGCCGGCCTGTGTTGCTAGTGGGTGACTAGTTGAAACCATAGCTGAGGGGGCCATAACTGGAGAACGGCCCGGGAAGTGAAAATTTCGCATAACCAAATTCCAAACTTACTTTTATTCATCTCCCGAAATAAAACATTCCCCTATGTCAATTAAGCAATAGGGGAATGTTTCATATAATACCAAAGTTGAGGGCATTAAAATGAACTAGTTTGCGGGACTTAATTTGCGCGCGAGTACAGCTAGCAAAATAGCTCCTCCAGTCAGAACTAGTCCTATAATGAACAAATCTAGGTTTCCTAGCCCGACGACGTCATTTCCCGGCATTGCAAATGATAACGCCCCAATTAATAAAGCCAATCTAATTGGCCATTGGATAACACCCATGCCTGTTAGATCTCCAACTCCGTAAAGATAACCTTGCAAACTAGTTGAAAGAACGATTACGCCTAGGATTGCGCAACTAAATACGGTTAAAATATGTAGTGGTTCTCCCTGCATTATCAGGCCGGGGTCTAGAACAAAGAAGAACGGAACAAAATATATAATTGTCCCTAGCTTCATTGATTCAAACCCTGTTCGCATTGGATTTGCTTGAGCCAAACTTGCTGCAGCAAATGACCCTAATGCAACAGGCGGCGTAATATACGAGAGCATACCCCAATACAACATGAACATATGAACTCCCATTAGCGACAAGCCGCTATCTGTGAGTGCTGGCGCGAGTGTTAAAGCTAAGATGATATAAGCTACAGTTACTGTCACGCCAATGCCCATAATGAAACTTGCTAGCGCGCCGAGTATCAATAATAGGGCAACATTGTTTCCGGCAAGCTGCAACAGTTCGAAAGCTAATGTTCCTATTTTACCAGAATAGGAGAGAGATCCTACAATAAGACCAATTCCCACTAAAATTGCCGCTAGTTCAGCAAACAGACGTCCAGTAGCAAGCAGGAAGTCGACGAAGCGTTCCCAATTCCAGCGATGTTTGGGATGCAGCTGGTTAATTATTAGCAATAGTGCCGTTGCATAAAAAGGAGCTTGTGCTTCCCGTTGCATGAAAACCAAAAGGTAAATAAGTAATGCAAAAACGGCTACATAGTACCAACCGTCTTTAAGTGTTTGGCTAACAGTTGGAAGCTCGACTTTTGGTAGGCCTTCGAGTTTGTTTTTCGCGGCATATCCATCTATCTGCATGAACAAGGCGAAAAAATACAGTACAGATGGAATCACAGCTGCAACAACGATATCGCGATATGGGACTTCAAGATTGATTGCCATTATAAAAGCGGTTGCACCCATGATAGGCGGCATAAGAACGCCGCCTGTTGAAGCGCAAGCTTCAACACCACCTGCCACGTGTGGTTTAAATCCGATTCTTTTCATAGCTGGAATCGAAAGGGCACCTGTCGTGAGAACATTTGTTATCACACTGCCACTCATAGAGCCCATTAACCCAGATGCAAAAATCGCAACTTTAGCCGGGCCACCACGAACATACCCCAAAAGAGAAAAAGCTAAATTGAGAAAAAATTGCCCGCCGCCTGTATATTGCAGCGCAACTCCAAATAATAGAAACCCTATTACTAAACCCGCAAACGCTCTTGTTGGAATACCGATTAATGCTTCTGTGGAAAGTGCATAATATGCAACTGTATCCCAAAGTGTTTCACTAGTGCCCTCCAGAACTCCGGGCATACTTCCTGCGACGAGAGGATAGACAGCAAAAATTACAATGATGATCGTAACGACCCCACCACCGGTCCTTCGCACGCCTTCTATCGCTAAAAGAACAAGCGCTAAACTTAGCCATTGCATTTTTTCTGGCGCTGAAAATTCCCATCCCTCGTCTAGCATATCTATGGAGTAATAGACGAAGACAAGACAAATGGCTCCCGTTGCCAGGAATAATAGAATATCGTACCACGTCATGCCTTCTTTTCCTCGCTTAGAGGAAACAGGAAATACAATAAAGGCTGTTGGAAGAAGCAGTGCTACTATTGCGTAAAAATACTGGTTTTCAATTGGAACGTAACCAGTAAAACGACCTAGGTTGAACACCTGATAAGCCGAAAATACAACGGACGATACCGATAGAATTGTTAGGACCCACTGCCAAAATGGAGTGAGCCGGCGAAACCGTTGCTCGGTGTTCGCCGGCTCAACTTGTGTGTCAGCACTAGACATTTTTACACTTTAATGTTTCAAGCTGTGCCTAGTTGAAAATTGGATCTAAGCCAGCTGCCTTTAGCGCAGCTACTCTTGCTTTGCCCCAAGCTGCCTTTAGATCTTCTTTGCTCATGCTATCCTTTCCGGACATGGCGTCCCAAGCCTTCTTGATGACTTCTTGCCTGCCAAGTAGCATGTCTTGATGTTTTTGTGCAGCTGCATTCCATGTGCCGGACTCTTTATAGTATTTTACCGCACCATCATGATACGGCATTGCCCACTGCATATTTTGGTTTGCAAGTTTCCAACCTAGAGCACCTTTTGCTGCATTCTTATAATCGTCATAATGTTCTACCATAGCCTTAACGATGGCATAGACTTCACCAGCATCCTGACTGTCATTGGCGACGAGTATTGGGTATGGGTAGTTTGAAAGATGAGGTGGATTTTGTTTATCGATTTCGGAACCAATCTTAGCTTTTACTTTTCCATAAACTGGTGCAGCAGCTGACATGCGCTTCCATCCTTCTGAGTCGTTATGAGGAACAGGCACCCAGCGAAGACCACGTGGTGAGGCTGCAAGTTTTTTTGGGCTAGGAGAAACTGTGCTTGAAAAAGCTGCATCAGACTGCCCGTTTATAATTGCGTCGAAAGAAGCAGCAAAACCTGATACTTTAACTTTCTCCACGTCGTCCCAGGTTAACCCAGCGAATGAAAGTTGCGCAGCAACGTTCCAATTTAACGCAGGAGCACCTTGTACCCAAGATACCCTTTTCCCTTTCATATCTGCCATTGTTTTAACATTTGCATCTTTTGCGGTGGCAAGGGATAAGCCGAATGATCCAATATTTGTCATCAAAACGCGAATTGGTTGAGGGCCCCAGTTTTTATCAGCAAAAATAAAAACACCTTCTTGGCCAAAGTAAGCGGCAATACCGCAAGCGCAATATCCAGCTTTTTTATCTCTTAATGGTGCCATGCGAGAGATATCGTTTTTGCCAGGTATAACACGCAGATTTGTACCATAATGTTTTTTGAGCATATTGCCGATAGCTACAGCCTGAGCATATCCTGAAGATGTTGTGCCATATGCAGTCCACGCGGTTTTCTTCGGTACACCGCCTGCTTGAGCGGCTGAGGACACTGCAAATGCTGCGCCTACCAACCCAGCAATTAAGCTAGTTTTATTGAAAATCATATATTCCTCCCAGTTTAAACTTTGAAGCAAAAAACGGCTTGCCCCAATTTAGTAAAAGAACACTGCAATATCTCAGCAAACCTTGCAAGAGTAGATAGTTTTTTTTTTATCTTTAGTTAAGGGGCAGTAATTGCTCTATCAAAGTATCGAGTAAGTGAACTTTTACGTTGCACCGTAATGAGATTTTGACATTTGTTAGCCTCTAATAAACGCTTCAAAAAAAATTCTAAACATTGGAGAGCGAAATGTTGAAGGCAGACCTATCGGGGAAAAAAGCATTAGTTACTGGAGCCTCATCAGGGATAGGAAAGGCGATTGCATCTTTATTAGCAGAATGTGGAGCAACGGTTGCGGTTAATCATTTGCAGGAAGATGTGCGAGGCCCAGCCACAGTAGAGGCATTAAACAAGAGAGGTTTTCAAGCCCTGAGTACACCAGGTGACGTATCTTCTGTCGATAGCGCCGAGAGTATGGTGTCGAATGCGATAGATGGTTTAGGTGGTTTAGATATTCTAATCAACAACGCAGGTACTGCTGCAACTACTGAACCTATACCTTTTGAAAATTTGGAAATGATAACGGAGGAACGTTGGCAGCAAATCTTACATACTAATGTGATAGGGCCTTTTAGGTGCTCAAGAATGGCGACTTCGACTTTAAAAGAAAGAAAGGGTTGTATCGTTAATACTGCTTCTATCGCGGGTATAGGAAATGCTGGTAGCTCTATTGCGTATTCCAACTCAAAGGCCGCTATTATAAGTCAAACTCGCTGCTTGGCGAGAGCACTCGCTCCAGAAATTCGAGTAAACGCGGTAGCTCCTGGTCTTACTCGTACTGCCTGGACAGATCCATGGAATAACGAGGGAAAGCAAGTTTCCATTGAGGCATCACTTCTTAAACGAATGGTTGAACCAGAAGACATTGCTCAGGGCATGTTATTTCTTGTTGTAAATCCTGCCATAACCGGACAAACTATAGTCATAGATAATGGGCGACTGCCCACTTAGGGATGCCAGTCGGTATAATAAAATCTAAATAGTAATTTATTGATCATTATATAGGGAATTCTTAGTCTGGTAGCGTCTTCTTAATTGACGAACCTACCCTGCTATGTAAACCTCCTCGACGTTTCAAAAGAGTTTTTGGAAGATATTTGGAGGATTTTATGAGTGAAGCTTTCGTCTGTGATGCGGTTCGCACGCCTATTGGCCGCTATGGTGGTGCATTGTCAAAGGTTCGTGCTGATGATTTAGCAGCACTTCCAATAAAGGAGTTGATGAAACGAAATCCAGATGTCGACTGGAGTAAAGTAGACGATGTCTATTATGGATGCGTTAACCAAGCGGGTGAGGACAACCGTAATGTTGCAAGAATGGCCCTTTTACTGGCGGGTTTATCGCCGGAGGTTCCAGGAGCGACAGTGAATAGACTTTGCGCTTCGGGTATGGAGGCTGTTAACTCTGCCGCCCGTGCAATCCGGTCTAATGAGGGTAACCTTTTTATCGCTGGTGGAAGCGAAAGTATGAGCCGAGCGCCATTCGTAATGGCAAAGGCGGAAACCGCCTTCGCACGTTCAGCTGAGATTTACGACACAACGATTGGATGGCGTTTTATTAATCCCAAGCTCGATGGACAGTATGGCTCAGACTCAATGCCGGAAACGGGAGAGAACGTTGCCGAAAAATTTCAAATAAGAAGAGAAGATCAAGATAAATTCGCCCTAGGAAGCCAAACAAAAGCTGGCAAAGCTATAGAAAGTGGACGTATGGCTAAAGAACTTCTAACAGTCGAAATACCCGGTCGAAGGGGTGATGTCACTATTGTAAACAAAGATGAACATCCTAGGCCAGATACTACTTTGGAAGCGCTCTCCAAGTTGCCCACCCCTTTTAGAAAGGAAGGTGGCAGTGTCACGCCAGGAAATGCGAGCGGTGTAAATGATGGTGCAGCAGCAATGATTATTGCGAGTGAAGATGCAGCAAAACAGCATGGCTTGACGATTAGAGCAAGGGTTGTCGCTTGTGCCACTGCTGGAGTAGAACCAAGGATTATGGGAATAGGACCTGCGCCTGCCTCACAAAAAGTCCTCGACCGTGCTGGTCTTAAAATCTCCGATATGGACGTCATAGAGTTGAACGAGGCTTTTGCCAGTCAAGCACTGGCAACAATGAGAGAACTCGGCGTAGAAGACGATGATCCAAGGGTTAACCCGAATGGAGGAGCCATTGCATTAGGGCATCCACTTGGTGCATCCGGCGCTAGGCTGATATTAACAGCTGCGCAGGAGCTTGAGGAAACGGGCGGAAGATATGGACTATGCACGATGTGTATAGGTGTAGGCCAGGGGATGGCAACTATAATAGAGCGTGTCTGATATGGAACTAAATACCAAGTCTGACGACCTCTTAATAGGGGTTGTCGGTGGTGGCGCAATGGGGCAAGGCATTGTGCAGGTTTCTCTTGAAGGTGGCATGAAGGTTGTTCTATTTGATGCGAAGCCCGGGGGTGGTAATGAAGCTAAGGACGCAATTTTTGGGCGATTAGAGAGAAATGTAGAAAAAGGTCGCCTCGAAAAAAACTTCCTGGAAAACATTAAACAGAACCTCTTTCTTGCTACAGATTTCTCGGAATTTAAAAAATGCGATGTAGTTATAGAAGCAGTCTTTGAGGATATTGACGTAAAGCTCGAGGTTTTTAAGGAGGTTGAGAAATGGGTGGCGTCAAATTGCGTAATAGCATCGAACACGTCGTCTCTACCAATAGCTTCACTCGGTCGATATTGCGAACATCAAAACCGGTTTGCAGGACTACACTTTTTCAATCCAGTTCCGTTAATGAGGCTTGTCGAAGTAATAAAGGGACCTTCGACGGAAGATTGGGTCATCGAGGGTTTAACAAATCTTGGAAAACGTATGGGACGGACACCGGTCGTCGTTAGAGATGCGCCGGGGTTTTTAGTTAATACGGGTGGACGTGCATTTACTACTGAAGCATTGCATATACTTCATGAAGGTGTAGCAAATCCAGCTCAGGTTGATGCTGTTATGCGTGATTGTGCTCACTTCAGGATGGGGCCGTTTGAATTAATGGACCTAACCGGAGTTGATATCAACTATCCGGCTTCGCTTATAATGCATGAGCAAAACTCCTATGATCCCAGAATTAGAACAGTCCCTTACCACAAATCACTTTTTGATGCAGGTCGGTTTGGCCGAAAAACGGGACAGGGAAATTATAGATACAATAGTGACGGCGAAATAATTGACGCTCCGAGCCCGGATTATGAGGTTAAAGGACACGGAGCTGCAAAAATTGTTCTTTTGTCGGAAAATGATATTTTTGCTGATGTATTTGCAGGTTGTAGTATGACAACCTCCGACGATGATATTAGTCCAATTGTTGTATCGCCTATGGGGACGGACTGTGCGACTTTTGCTAGTATAAATAAACTAGATCATCGGCGGCTTGTTGCGATTGACACAACAGGGGATCTCTCTCGCAGAGTTACTTTGATGACTCCTCCTGGATCTAATTTGGAAAACTTAGATGCTGTGGCTGGACTGATCTGTAATAACGGCAGAAAAGTGACCGCTATAAAGGACTCGCCTGGTTTTATATCTCAGAGAATAAGGGCTATGATAGGTAATTTGGGTTGTGAGATGGCTAACATTCAATTAGCTAGTCCAGAGGATATCGATTTAGCGATGCGATTAGGCTTAAATTATCCGATGGGCCCCTTAGAAATAATTGACGATCTGGGCGTAAAGAATGCCTTCAATATAATGCAAACTATGCAAGAGATCACAGGTGACGATCGTTATCGACCTAGTCCCTGGTTACGCCGGCGGGCACTATTGGGATTGAGTGCTTATACGTCTCCGTAAAAAATATCAGTTAGTGGAAGTGGGTTTTAAAATCAATTCTCTATAAACAGTCAAATTTTCCAATACTCTTTGAACATAGTTCCGAGTTTCTCCGTACGGTATTCTCTCGATCCAGTCGATAAGATCAACGTCGTTTTGAGTTGGGTTTCCCACCCTTTTTATCCATTTGTTTACATTGTGCGGGCCGGCGTTATATGCGGCTATCGCAAGCGGGTAGCTCCCATCGTACTTTTTAATTAAAGATCTAAGATAACTAGCCCCTAGCTTAATATTGTAACTATGATCGCTCGTTAATCTTTCCTTATCAAACTCGATGTTTAAGTTTATTGCAACGGCCTTAGCTGTTGCAGGCATCAGTTGCATTAATCCTAGCGCGCCCTTGTAGCTTTCAGCTTGGGGGTCGAAATTACTTTCTTGTCTAACAATTGAATATATCAAAGCTTTTTCAACTTGACTGGTATCATAGAGCGCTGGTTTTGGATAACTGGCGGAGATAAAATATATTCCTTTCCTTGCTGCTCTTCTTGCTGCATATACTGCTAAATGGGGTTTGTTTATTTTAAGTGCTCCTGAAATTATCGGTGAAACTTGCTCGTAACTCGATGCATGTCTTGATGCCGTTTTTAAAAACTTTACGGCCAAATCAGTTTTCTCAATTTCTTTAAGAAAGATTGCTATGTTGACAAGTTCCGAAATATTAGAGGTTCTGTCGGTTTTTGCTTCGTTTGACTGTTTTTTGGGAAGGCGGTCTCCTGTCTTGCCAAGTTTCTTGTTTGCTAGTTGTCCGTAAAAGGTAGTTGAATGCTTTCCTGCAACTTCGAACCATTTTTTTGCATTCAGGCTATTATTGTTTTGCTCGAATGCTCTTCCTGCCCAGTACGATGCGCGGCTTTTGCTTACAGGTGTCTGAACTCTATCATACATCTCCAAAAAATAAGTGGAGGCCAGTTCTGGCTTGTTTGCATAGCGAAGGGCAATCCATCCTGCTAACCATTGAGCCTCTGCATAATACCGTCCCTCTTTTTGAAGGTGCAGCTGAGCTAAAAGGAATGCGGTATCGAAATTATTTTGCTTAAGAAGATAGCGGATTTGTCTCGATCTCTCCCGCCACCATAACCGCGGATATTTTTGTTCTCGCGGAATATCCCAATATAGCTCTCTAGCTTTCTCCATCATACCTTTTCGCTGGCGCCATCGCAGCCGTTCGAAGACTAGCCCGTTGTCCGTCCTGAGTTCCAAAGGTACTTTTTTAATGGCAGGGTCAACGGCGCCCATTAGATGTCGAAGACGAAGGCGAGCCTCGGCTAAACGTCGCTGGTTTTGTGTTACGTGAGGATACATTCTTTGAGATGATCTTATGTAACCTTTCCAAAGCAGCCAATCTAGTCGCTGCCAGATTATTTCAGGCGTAATAATTCTTTTGTATTTTTTTATTAAAAAGCGCTGTTGCCGCCGTGTTAATATTTTTGTTTTCCAAAGAGAGAGAACTGCTTTATCGAGATTTTCTTTGTCGTTCGTCATCTCCAGTGCTCTTATCCATTTAAAGTGAGCGTCTGTTGTTCTTGGTGAATATGTGGAAAACCAGTCTATTACATGCTTCGGAGACTTCTTTGATGATAAGAATAACTCCGCCTGCTTAATAAGTTGATTGCGCTCTGGCCAATACGGGTTTTGCTCCAAAAATCTCGCTATCGATCCAAAGTCATGTCGAGTATTTGAATGTTTAAGTTTCAACCATAGTAATACTTTTTTCAGGTGCGTATTTTTAGTTAGGTGATTATATCTCTCTAACTTTATCCAGTCTCCACGTTCCGCATGGGTTATGGCTTCGTTGAAAAGCTGGCCTTGAGAAGGAATTATATTTGCAAAAGGTCTCAGAGTTGGCTTAAGGCGTGGTAGTGGGGGAGGTTTAACTATTGGCTTATAGCCAGGTTTATAGTTTTGAGCCGATGCGTTAAGGCCATACGTTTCTGAAACAAAAAAGAAAAAAAATATTAGAAAGAAAAAAATCGCTCGCAAGTTGACTTCGCCTTAACCTAACGGCATTTCGATTAATCTATTTTCAATCTGATATGACATTAAAAGTTAGAACAAGTAAATAGAGATGATTTTGATTTTTTTTGAGTAATTCAAACTCTTGCTGTATCGGTTGCAAGGTCGTATGCTGTCACCTTGTTATTGTTATAGAGGGTATTGAAATGGCTTATAATGTTGGAAATCCGATGTTTAAAGGTTCGTTGGTTGCGCTTATAACTCCATTTGGCAACGGTGTAATAGATGAGTCAGCTTTTAGAAAATTAGTTAGTTGGCAGATAGAAGAAGGGACTGATGGCCTGATTCCTGTCGGTACTACTGGTGAGTCTCCAACCCTAAGCCACGAAGAACACAAGAAAGTTGTAGAGCTTTGTGTAGAGGAGGCTAATGGCCGCGTTCCCGTAATCGCTGGAGCGGGATCGAACTCTACAGCGGAGGCAATTGAATTTACACAGCATGCTAAAGCTGCCGGTGCTGATGCGGCTCTCCATGTCACGCCGTACTATAATAAACCTACGCAAGAAGGAATGTATCGCCATTTTATGGCCATAGCGGACACCGTCGATCTTCCTATCATCATTTACAATATTCCGCCAAGAAGTGTTATTGATATGAGCTTAGGTACGATGAAACGCTTGTCGGAGCATTCTAATATCGTAGGAGTAAAAGATGCTACCCAGGATTTGGTTCGTCCATTAGCTACTAGGCTAGAGATAGGACCAGATTTCTGTCAGCTCTCTGGAGAAGATGCGACAATTGTCCCTTATCTTTCTCAAGGCGGGCACGGGTGTATCTCTGTCACTTGCAATGTAGCACCTGGGCCGCTTTCAAAAATGCATAAAGCTTGGCAAAAAGGTGATTTGGATACGGTTCGTGAAATTAATGATAGGTTGCTACCTCTTCATGATGCGTTATTTTGTGAGACAAGCCCGGGGCCAGTGAAATATGCAGCTCATCTTCTAGGCCTTTGTTCACCTGACGCGCGGTTACCCATTTGTGAAATTGCAGAAGACAGTAAAACAAAGGTAGCAGCGGCAATGCGGCATGCAGGTTTAATCAATTAATTTGATATTTTACTGAATAAAATGGAGAATAGCGAGTGGCTGTCGAGCGCTTTCGCGCCATCGCACAAAATCGAAGAGCGCGGTACGATTATTTTATAGACGAAACATTAGAGGCGGGTCTCATATTACATGGGACTGAGGTTAAGAGCCTTCGTAATGGTAGAGCGAGCCTTAACGAAGCATATGCCGGGGAGTCGTCTGGTTATTTAGTCTTGTTCAATTTACATATCCCAGAATACGAAGCTGCCAATCGTTTTAATCATGAACCACGCCGCCCTCGAAATTTATTAGTTCACAAAAGGGAAAGGGACCGTCTTCTTGGTCTTGTCCGCAGAGACGGGTGCACGCTAGTCCCGCTCCGTTTGTACTTTAACCCTAGAGGAATTGTAAAACTCGAAGTAGGAGTTGCTAGAGGTAAGCGTCAAGTTGATAAGCGACAAGATAAAAAAAAGCGGGACTGGCAACGTGAAAAATCAAGGCTTCTGAGGGAAAAAGGTTGAATTTAGGTATTTATAACTTTGTTTTTATGCTTTCAAAGATTGTCTCGAACATTTCCTGAGTGAGGCGCCCGGTATTCGTATTGTATCTGGAGCAATGGTAGGAACTAACCAATTGTAAATGCTTATTTAGCCTGTATGACCCATTGTGAACAAATTTGTACTCTGACTTTCTTTTATCCAATGCTGAAAGTATCGCCGAGTGTGCTATTCCGCCTAAGGTGAGTATCACTTTTAACTTTCGCATGCCTTCGAGCTCTTTTATTAGGAATTTATTGCAAGTCTTAATTTCTTCACCAGTTGGTTTGTTTTCAGGTGGGACGCATCGAACAGCATTTGTTATTCTGCAGTTCAAAAGTTTGAGTCCGTCCTCGGCAGTTGCACCATATTTTCCGCTAGTAAAACCATATTTCGCAAGTGTGGCGTACAAAAGATCTCCCGCCCAATCTCCCGTAAAAGGCCTGCCGGTTTTATTTGCGCCCCGAAGGCCCGGTGCTAATCCCACTATCAGAAGTTGCCCATCCGTATCGCCAAAAGAAGAAACGGGTGCGTTATGCCAATCGATATACTTTTCGGCATTTTTAAGTCTGAAGCTATAAAGTCGCGAACATTTGCTACAATTTGTATTGGGTTGAGTAATCATCATTCCCGGGAATAGTTGTATCTTCTGTTACAGGTAACCAAACTTTATATAAAAAAAGGATGCTCAGTATACTATCTTGTATTCTAGCATATAAAATGTGATAGAGCTGTCTTTATAAAGGAGATGCATTGTGATTTTTAGCAGGTGAAAATGATTTATGTTGGAATAGGTTCAAATTTGAGTTCGAAAGGCTGTTTAACGCCTTATCAAACGGTGTTGTCTGCAATTAAACATTTCCCTAAGTTCGGTTTGAAAGTTTGTAAGCAGTCTGATTGGTATGAGTCAGAGCCAGTCCCCGTTTCATCTCAGCCGTGGTTTATAAATGGTGTAGTGGAGATCTCGAGCACCAAAGGAGCTGCGTCTATCCTTAAAACTTTGCACTTGATTGAAGACCTCTTCGGTCGAAAAAGAAGTGAAGTGAATGCTGCCAGAACTTTGGACCTAGACTTGTTGGACTACAAAGGAATGGTGGTAAACGATAACCCAAATTTGATATTACCGCATCCCAGAATTAACAAAAGAGCATTCGTAATCTTGCCTTTACAGGATATTTGCCCAGAATGGCGATCCCCATTAACAAAACAAAAGTTGTCTGAGCTAGTAGCGCTTTTGCCGGAGGCCCAGAAAATAAAAAAAATAGATTATTAATAAAGTGGAACCCAAAATTTAAGTGCCGAAATTTTGGCTATTGCCGAAACCCTTAGGTGGCCTTATAAAGAGGCGTAATCGAAAAGTCTCTGGGATTGGTTTAGGCATGGCGCGAGTAACGGTGGAAGATTGTATCGAGAAAATTTCAAATAGGTTTGACCTGGTAATGGTTGCAGCGCGGAGGTCGAGAGACGTCGCCTCCGGCGCAGAGATAAATGTTGAAAGGGATAATGATAAAAACCCAGTAGTCGCATTGCGCGAGATCGCGGAGGAAAAGATTGTTGTTGAAGATATACAAGAGTCGTTGGTGAAAGGTTTGCAAAGACATGTTGAAATAGATGAACCTGAAGAGGAAGATGTTGATTCAGAAGAGAATGAACAGCACAAGTTTATTGCTGGTGCTTTAGATACTTCAGGTTCTACCGAGACGTCCTATGGAACAAAAACTGCAGATGACATGGGTATGCAAATTCATGAGGGATCAGCAGTGACGGGACAAGTGTTTGAAGACGTTGACGAAGCAACGTTGGAAGATGAAACTTAATAGGTCAATTTTTTCCAAGAAAATTGGTATTATGTTATAGTTGTCCGGGATGTCATTGATCCGTCGGAGAATTAAAAGTGATCAGACAGTACGAATTGGTGGAACGCGTAAAATCTTATGATACGGCCGCCAACGAGGATGCTTTAAATAAAGCTTATGTTTTTTCAATGAAGGCGCACGGATCACAGAGACGGGCCTCTGGTGATCCCTACTTCTCTCACCCCTTAGAGGTCGCAGGCATTTTAACAAAAATGCGTTTAGACCATTACACTATCATAACAGCCTTACTTCACGACACTGTGGAAGACACAAATGTGACGGTAGAAGAGATAGGTAGAATGTTTGGAAAAGAGATAGCAAGTCTAGTCGATGGAGTAACAAAATTAAGTCGTATTGACTTAGTCTCTGATAACAGGAAACAAGCGGAAAATTTTCGAAAACTAGTAATAGCGATGTCGGATGACATACGTGTGCTGTTGGTTAAATTAGCGGACCGTTTGCATAATATGCGGACACTGCACTTCATTTCTGACAAAGAAAAACGTAGACGAATAGCTTTTGAGACAATGGATATCTATTCACCATTGGCAGAACGAATAGGGATACATGAACTTAAGGATGAGTTAGAGTTTCTGGCCTTTAAAGAACTCAATGAAGATGCTTTCGAAACTGTTACGTCGAGGCTCGATGTTTTAGTTAAAGAGGGAAGCAATACTATTAAGTATATTGAAAATGAGTTATTAGAAAAGTGCCATGAAGGAGGTATAAAAGTTGAGATTTCGGGACGCGCGAAATCTCCTTATTCTGTATGGCAAAAAATGCAGCGAAAAAGTGTAAATATCGAGCAACTCTCAGATATCGTTGCCTTTCGACTGCTTGTTGAAAATAAAATGGATTGTTATAACCTTTTAGGTTTACTTCATACTTCCTACCCTGTTCTGCCTGGTAGATTTAAAGACTATATAAGCACTCCAAAACCCAATGGTTATCAATCTCTTCATACAGGTATAATTGGACCAAAACGACAGCGAATTGAAATTCAAATACGGACGCACTCAATGCACGAGATAGCGGAATTAGGAGTGGCGGCTCACTGGAGCTACAAACACGGGAAATCAATTACAACCGAAGGGAAGCAATATCGCTGGCTTAGGGAATTGTTAGAAATTCTTGATCAAGCATCCGATCCGGAAGAATTTTTGGAGCATACCCGGCTTGAGATGTATCAAGATCAAGTTTTCGCTTTTACCCCAAAAGGTGAACTCATAGCCCTTCCAAGAGGTGCTAACCCAGTTGATTTTGCTTACGCTGTTCACTCGGAGGTTGGAGATACATGTGTTGCGGCGAGAATAAATGGTCGTTTGCGTCCTTTAAATACACAACTTGAAAATGGCGACCAAGTATTGATAGAAACTTCAAAAAATGCATC
>CACITD010000017.1 GCA_902589475.1 uncultured Alphaproteobacteria bacterium
GGATGCTCAAGCACGCGCTATACTCGAACTTAGGCTCCAGCGCTTGACGGGCATGGAGCGGAGCAAACTTGTCGACGAAACAAAAGAACTCGCAGAACAAATTAATTACTACTTAACTATCCTCCAATCAAGAGACAAGCTGATCCAAGTGGTAAAAGAGGAATTGCTTGAGGCGAAAGAAAACTTCGCTGACGACCGTCGCACTGTTTTGGAGGAAAACGAATTTGAACATGATATAGAAGATCTAATACAGCGCGAAGATATGGTTATAACTGTTAGCTTGAAAGGCTATATCAAACGGGTTCCACTGTCGACATACAAGGCTCAGCATAGAGGAGGAAAAGGACGTTCGGGGATGTCTACACGTGATGAGGACGTAGTTGATCGTCTCTTTGTTGCTAATACACATACACCAGTTTTATTTTTTACTTCCCGAGGAATGGTATATCAAATGAAGGTATACAGGCTACCATTGGGAACGCCTCAAGCTCGTGGCAAAGCGATGGTAAATTTGTTGCCTTTGGAGGAAGGTGAGTGGATACAAACGGTAATGCCCATGCCGGTGGATGAAGATACTTGGGATGATTTACAGGTTATGTTTGCGACCTCGGCAGGTACAGTGCGGCGGAATGCGCTTTCCGATTTCACAAATATTAAGCGGAATGGAAAGATAGCTATGAAGCTAGAAGAGGGCGAGCGGCTAATCAGCGTTCAACCCTGTAGCGAAAAAAATGATGTTCTGCTCACAACACGAGATGGTAAAGCTATAAGGTTTGGTGTTTCTGATGTTAGGATTTTTAGAAGCCGCGGATCAATGGGAGTTCGTGGAATAAAACTTATTAATGGCGACGCTGTTGTTGGCATGTCTATTCTGGTGCGTGTAGAGCATGAGGTACCTAAGGCAGCAGAAATATCAGAAAGAGAAATCTATTTAAAACAGACTTCGTATCTACGACGGTCCACAATCACTGAGCAGGCTGGTGAAGTTGAAAAGCCTGAAATAATGCTTTCGGATGAGAGGCTTGCATATTTGGGTGGTGCGGAAGAATTTATTTTAACTGTCACAGAAAAGGGAATTGGAAAACGTACTTCTGCTTACGAGTACAGAACAAGTAATCGGGGTGGGCAAGGCGTTTGGAATATCGATGTAACTGAAAGATCTGGTCAGGTCGTCGCAGGTTTTCCTGTAAATAATTCTGATCAGATTATGCTTGTTACAGATAGTGGCCAGCTAATTCGTTGTCTGGTTGATGAAATTGGAATTACTGGTCGAAGAACCCAAGGGGTGTGGATTTTTAGAGTTGAGGATGGGGAAAAAGTCGTATCTGTAAGTTTGATCGGCGATGATATGAATGGGGAAAGTGAAACAACTAGCTCTAATGATCCGCCAGATCAAGATAAGGACTAAATAACACTTGATATTCACTTAAAGGCTTGGTTAGTTTCGTGCACTTGAAATTGAGTGACGATGGAGGTTCTTGTGCGGATAGCGGTATACCCGGGGACGTTTGATCCCATAACGAATGGACATATTGATATTATACGTCGAGCCAGTAAAGTTGTTGATAAGCTTATTGTTGCTGCAGCGGAGAACATCGGTAAAAGTCCAATGTTTAGCCTTGACGAGCGAAGAGATATGGTAAACCAAGAAATTGGCATCATAAAAGCAGATAATGAAGCTCGAGGTTACCAGAGTGAGATTGAGGTCACATCGTTCAACTCGCTATTGATGCACTTTGTTGATGAACACAACGCTAAATTTGTGATTAGAGGACTACGAGCCGTTTCGGACTTTGAATACGAATTCCAAATGGTGGGAATGAATGCGCGCCTTAACCCTGATGTTGAAACGCTGTTTCTTATGTCTTCCGAACGGCATCAGTTTATCTCCTCCCGATTGGTAAAAGAAATAGCAATTTTAGGCGGAGAGATAGACGACTTTGTATCCACTAGGGTCAAAGAACGAATGATGGCTAATATAAATAAAAAATAAATTTAAACCCGTAGTTGACCAAAAGTTGAAATAATATATATACGGGGGTGTGGGCGCGTAGCTCAGTTGGTAGAGCAGTTGACTTTTAATCAGCGGGTCACAGGTTCGATCCCTGTCGCGCTCACCACTTTAGTGTAGTTAAAGCGCTAAAGTGGTAGCGGTGCTTAACTTTTTGTCACCCAAAAGCCTAGTCAATAGTGCCATCACAATAATTATAGTCGTGAGATTTAAGAGGTTCATTTAGCCACTAAAATCATCGTGAAATTGGGAGAAATATCATAGGTTTTGTTTTCTCGTGAGTTTTACTCTTTATCGACGGGAAATAGCGTTTTAGGTTGTTATAGCTATTTTATCCCCAACGGATATTGTTCCAGCTTTAAGAACGTTACAACACACCCCACCACGCCAAGACGGAGAAAGTGCGTTCTGAAGCCCTTGACGTTGCTTATCCATCAGATCGCAGGGTTCCGTCTCTAGTTTGACTTCCAGCTGTACATTAGAAATTGTTATTATTTGGCCACTTTTCTGAGGGGCTCTCATGTCGGATACAAATAAATTTGCTCTTCTCGTGAGCCAGGGGAGAACAACTCCCAGCTCACTACAAGCATCAGCCCAATCATCTTCAAAAAGGATACTTATTTGTCTATTTCGCTTTTTCCCCCGAGCGTCTCCTTTTATTCCGGATTCAATTGATATCTCCGCGCTCTTTATCTCTTCCATGGGGGCCAGTATTTTTGGGGTGATTGCTATTCCGATAAGATTGGGCATTGAATTCATCCGTAGGAAGTTTATCGACTCTAAAAATGATATTAACTAATGTTGGTTTTGATTACGACAACTATTTGGCTAAACCTTCAGGGAGGCATTCTTATTGAAACAAGTAGCATGGATATCAATGGTGGAAGACGAAGAGGCCGATGACCAGTTAAAACAAATTTTTGATGTAGCCAGAACTCCGCACGGGACTTTGGACAATGTAATGCGGATCCATAGCTTGCGACCTGCGACGATGATTGGCCACTTAACGCTATACAAGAGTATCCTCCACAGTGACGAAATCACTTTGCCACTTTGGTTTTTAGAAGTAATTGCAGCTTATGTGAGCATATTAAATTCTTGTGAATATAGTCTGACGCATCATTGGAATAATGCAGTAAGGTTAATTGATAATGCACAGAGAGTAGAAGCAGTTCAAACTGCATTACGGTCGCAGAGTTTTGAAAATACTTTCAATAAAAAAGAAATAGCCATCTTAGATTATAGTAAGAAACTTACATGCCACGTTGGAAATCTGAAAAAAGTTGATGTTATCAAATTAAAACAAGCAGGGTGTGATGACGGGGAAATTCTCGAGGTAAATCAGGTAGCCGCGTATTTTAATTATTCAAACCGCGTTTTAAATGGACTAGGTGTATCCCTTGATGGCGACAAGATTGGTTATTACAGTTCATAGGCTAATAGTTTAGCTCTATAGACATAATACTCGCAGATATTTTAAGGATTATTTTTACCTTCGTGACTCGCTCGGATTTTTTCGGCGATGTGTTCTCCAGCTTTTATTGGGGAAAATTTGGCTACTGTTCCTCTTGCTATACAAGACGGTATAACTTCTATTGAAGCATCAAAATCTGGATGCATAAAATATCCAAGGGTTTGACGGTGGGAGTTAATACTGTTTAAGTTTTGCGGATTTGCGACCCGATGAAGAGTGGATTTCCATAGTCCGTTGGTCCACCGATTCATCATGTCGCCTAAATTCACTACAAGGCACCCATCTGGGGGATTGACCGCTAGCCAATGGCCATCTGGCATCAAAACTTCAAGACCGCTCTCGTTGCCTTTAATTGCTAATATAGTAATAGCGCCAAAGTCCGTGTGCTCGCCTGTCCGTAGCTGATCCTTTTTTGGATTTTTGGTAAGGGGAGGATAATTATGGCTAGATAATATACTGAAGTGTCGTTTTGCAAGTTTTAAAAAATAATCTTCATGAACATCTAATCCCAGAGCAAAGACTTTTAATAATATTGCTGATAGATCTTCAAATGACCGATAAAGAGTTATCAATCGTAACCCTAAATCAATTTCATCACCTGGTAGAATGTTGGGAGCGTAAGCCTTCTGGGCACTAACAACGTCTTGAAAGTGTCTTGAATGATCGTCGATCGGCCCCATAAAATAAGTTTCCCGAAGGTCAGGTGGCGTATCCTCGCCAAGGGTATATGATAATCCCCGTGTGGCAAAAGCGTGGTAACCTCTCTGAAGTGATGGTTCATTCGGATGACATTTATTTTTGATGTTCTGAGGCAGATCAAAAAAACTTTTCGAAGCATTAAAAGCGTCATTTATCACTGTCTCTTCTATCTCGTGCCCTTTAATGATTAAGAAACCAATTTCTTTGCATGCTTCTATCACCTGATCTGCAACATTTCGTCTTGCTGAGCCATTGATGAATGGTTGTATGTCAATAATTGGTAAGCTTTTGTATGTTTGGTTCATAAGATCAGTCTGCTTTTGATAAGTTTTCATCTATCACTTCATCGTAGGGTATATCAAACTGTATTAAATTACCCGATAACAAGGCAGCCTTTAGTTTCACAAATGCCGATGCTGGAAGGTCGGTTTTAGTTGGCCATACTTTTGAATCCTTGTATCCCTCGATAATGCTCGCAAGGCTGTTGCTACTTAATTCTGGAAAAAAGCTTGGTCCGATGATTTTAGCTATTTCAACGCTGCTCATATGGTTAATTGTGTTGAGTGCTCGATTGATTACCCTCACTAGAGCCTTGCATGGTTCCCTTTGATTTACGGTAAAAGATTTCAACGCATAAAAAGTAGTGAATGCGATATCTCCTCTTGATGCGAAGCGATGCCAAACATGGGCTCCTGCCTCTTTAAGCTCCTGAGCGAATGGTTCAAAAAGTTGCACCAAGTCTATCTTCCCATCTTTAAAAAGATCTACGTTTTCGGGCATCGTCGCATCAGGATATCGTAAAATAGAATTTGGATCGATATTGGCGCGGGACAAATCATCTTGAAGTGTCATCCAAGGGGTAGGAACGTCCACAGCAACGGCTAATTTGTGATCCAATAAATCCTGAAAGACGAAACTATCGTTAGGCTCTCTGCCAAGCAGAATAAAAGGGTCGCGCGCAACAACTTGCGCAAAGCAAACGAGTTCCGACGTTGTTTTATTTAATCTTGCTTGGTTGTGATGCAGCAACACTCTCATAGGTCCCCCAAATGAAACATCTGCCCTTCCATCAATCAAACCTTGCGCTGTTTCTGAGGTTGAAGGCGATAGTATTAAAGAAACGTCAAGACCTTCATCTGAAAACATGTTTTCCATCTGGGCGAGATAAAACGGCGTGTAACTGCAAGCACGTAAATTTTCGTATAATCTAATTTTCATTTTCAATCTATCCAAAAGAGATATCTCAAGCCAAAGCCACAATCTTCTTATGTTAAGATAAAGACAATCCAGATTTGATAAAGAGAAAACCTTTTTATCGTCGATCAAAATTTATCGAAAAAACAATTTGTTTGTTTGTGCGTTGATTAAAGTAGACGAAGGTAACATTTATATCGTTAAATACTTTTAAACGAAAAATAGGAGTAAAATATGAAATCATCCTTTTCCCGACTGCTAAAATTGACAGTTTTAGCGGGGGCATTTGCGGGGGTATCTTTCGCCGCAAGTGCGCAAGAGTTTAAATTACGTTGGGGGCACTATCTACCCAATAGCCCTTTTGTTCAGGTAGAAAAAGATTTTGCCAAGAAAATTGAAGAAAGAACAAACGGACGGGTAAAGATCGATATAACATTTGCCGGTGGCCTGGGCAAAGGTAACGAGGTTGCCCTTTTGGCAGGGCGTGGTGCTATAGATATGGCATCAGTTGCAATGGGTTATTATCCTGACCAACTTCTGTTCTGGAAAGCATATCAAATCCCTTTTATTTTTGATGACCCGGTACAAGCCATCAACATAGTTCACAAGTCATACAAAGAATTTCCTATATTCAAACAAGAATCAGACAAAATAAATGTAAACTACCTTTTCCAGCAGCCGTTGGGTTCCTACTATATGACAGGTCCTAGTCCAAACTGTACGTCGGTCAAAGACCTAAAAGGTAAAAAAATTCGTAGCTTTGGCGCTGACCTTCCGAAGATGCACAACGCTATTGGAGCAGTTCCTGTTACAGTACGTCCAACAGAAGTCTACGAGGCGCTGCAAAGAGGCACTATCGACTACTCATTTCTGAATGCTGGTAACGTTGAAAGCCTGAGATTATATGAGCCGGGTAAATATAGCTGTGGTACCGCAATGACGATTGCTGGACACATGATTGTTATAGGCAAACGAACCTGGGCAAAACTACCGGCGGATATCCAAAAAATCTTTATGGACCAAGCTGAAAAAAGCCAGAAAGATTATCTAGACTGGTTGGTAACTGGTACAGAGAAATCCATCGCTAATATTAAGAAGGCAGGGGGTGTGTTTAAAGAATTTCCTGCTTCTGAACTTGCAAAGTGGAAAGCTGCTACACCAGATTTATTACAAGGTTGGGCAGACAATATGAAAAAGAGAGGCTTCGGAAAAGAGGCTGCAGAAGTTGCAGCAGCATGGCGTGCTTGGACGAAATAAAGTCGATCTAAAATCATTTTTCTAAACATCCGGTCATTTGTAGTAGTTTACGAATGGCCGGATTTAGTTAACTAAAGATTATGAAAATAATACGCAAAATTATAGAACCAACGGCATTAATCGTCCTCCTTGTTGGAGGGTTCGGTATGTTGGCGTCTACGTTTTTAGGAACCGCCGATGTGATTGGAACCCAGGTTTTTGGTCAACCCGTGCATGGAGCTTTAGAGCTTACCGAAAGCACGATGGTTGTAATTGTTTTTGGGGCGCTCACATATGCCCAAATACGCCGGAACCATATTCGGGTAGAACTATTTTACACGCGTGTTGGACCACGGGCCCAAGGTTTGATGGATGTTTTTTCTGATCTGATGGCCCTTGTTTTTTTTGGTCTTCTCTTCTGGCAAGCATCTTTTGAAGCAAT
The DNA here is from genome assembly GCA_902589475.1 of uncultured Alphaproteobacteria bacterium. GTDB lineage: Bacteria > Pseudomonadota > Alphaproteobacteria > Thalassobaculales > Thalassobaculaceae. The sequence continues at coordinate 7,057 of CACITD010000017.1, forward strand.
GTTTAGTTGGAGTATTGATGAATCAACATTTGGTTTAATAAGAATACCGCTTTGGCCTGCTCGGTTTATTTTAGCAGGTGGCACTGCTCTGCTCATCATTCAATTATTATATGATTTAGTAATTGATGTTCAAAAAGTTTTGTCCGGTGGCGTACACGTCACTGCAAATGATGTTTTAATGAGGGAAATTTCTGAAGCGGAAAAATATCTCGATGATGAAAGACGTTAGCTTTGCTTGAAACCGGCACCACTGGAATTATCGTTTTAGTAACCCTTTTTTTTATGCTGGGTGCCGGGGTTCACATTGGCGTTGCGCTAGGTCTATGCGGTATTATTGGTACCTTTTTGGCGATTGGCCCGGATGCAGCGTGGGCTCATTTAGCTACCATACCCTTCAGTACAACTAACTCATTTACCCTTGCCGTTATCCCTTTGTTCATTCTGATGGGATCCCTAGCAACGCAGGCGGGGTTGACGAGAGATTTATATAAAGCCGCTTACAATTGGCTGGGGCGGTTACCTGGTGGACTGGCGATGGCCACTACGCTTGCCTCGGCAGCATTTGGCGCTGCAAGTGGATCTACCGTTGTTAATGCAGCAGTTTTCACAAAAATCGCGCTCCCGGAAATGACAGCTTTTGGTTACGATAGAAGGCTAAGCGCGGGTTGTATAGCTGCGTCAGGTACGCTTGCATCACTGATCCCTCCAAGTATCATTATGGTCATTTATGCCATCCTGACAGAACAATCTGTGGCGCTTTTACTAATGGCAGGCTTAGTGCCAGGCTTACTGTCTGCAGCCATGTATATGGGTGGTATATATACAATAGCGAAGGTTCGCCCGGATATGGCCCCGCAATCTAAAATTGCCATCAATTGGAGCGAACGTATAAGCTCTTTAAAAGGTGTTTGGGGAATTGGGTTTTTATTCTTATTGGTTATTGGAGGTATTTATACTGGTTTCTTTGTTCCAACATATGCAGGTGCGGTAGGTGCTTTCGGTGCTTTTTTGATTGTTGTGGCAAAAAGAAGGCTGACCAAAGCTACCACACTGAATACTTTCAAAGATGCTGGTGTCACGACCTCGGTCATTTTTATAATTGTAATTGGGGGCATTATTTTTGCTCGATATCTCACATACACTGGGATCATTTCCGATGTTTCGCAATTTCTTTTGTCATTAGAGTTGAACAAGTATACGTATCTATTTGCTTTTGCCGTAATTTATCTGATTTTAGGGATGCTAATTGATCCGATTGCGATTATGGTAATAACGCTTCCGGTTATGTATCCCATTTTAATAGGTGTTGGTTTTGACCCAATTTGGCTTGGTGTAATAGCCATTAAATTGGCTGAAATTTCTCTAATTACGCCTCCAGTTGGTTTAAATGTTTACGTTGTGAGAAGTGCGTCTCCTGTTCCATTAAGCTTGGAAGATGTCTTTTCAGGAGTTATGCCATTTCTGATTATAGACATACTCACTCTTCTTTTATTGATTTTCATACCAGAAATTACTCTGACCCTGCCCAGATTAATGATGTAGGACGATCTTATTTCTGAATTATATCTTTCCAGTTAGCGTTCAAATAATCATCTTTCAAGTTAAGAATGTTTACGAGAGGTTCCAGTAAGTAACTTGGGTTGCCGACTACAAGATTTCTCAATTTGTTTTCGATGTCGGCAGAATTAAATGGAAAATCAGGGCCACCTTTAGCGCTTAGACATTCATTAACAAGAACTTTTCCGTCTGTAAGCTCAATTTTTAATCTCGCAGGGCGATCGTTGGGCCATTCCAACTCAGGCTCAAAGGTAATAAGACTTATTTTTTTTCTAAGCCTTTCAATGTCTGGATCAAAAAGCGAGTTTTCATTGAAAGCTTCTGTGCCAGCGTTACCGTGTTTTAGTGTGGTCGCTACAATGTGTTCCATTGAGAATTTCCCGGCTAACGTTGTTTGTGGTGACGGGTTGCTCAAGAGTTTTCCTCTCCAGTGGGTTTCTAAGGTGGCTGAATTGATGTTTGACACGCAGAGAGCACCGTGATTTTCAATAATATTTCTGGCTGCCTCGACGGCGGAATGGCTATATTGGCAACAAGCATGCTCTTTGTGATAAGACTCTTCTATTTCCCAGGTTTCATTCAGATTATATTTAAGAGTTTCTGGGTCACAACTTGCTCCAAAGATTTCTTTATATATTTGATAAATAGAAGTTTCTGTGGCGATAATTTCCATCTCCACCCAATCTACCGCCCTTAACCCATTTGACGCAGCTAGACCCGGCCACGTATTCCTTATTAACGCTCCTTTTACAGCATGATCAAAAGGCCCTGGGTTTACCAATGTTGAAGCGGAATTAACGGCCTGAAAGATCATTTCAGGAGTATGCTTTCTCAGAGTGCTGATTGCAGCAGCAGCTCCTATTGCTGCTAAACTCGCATGTCCATGAAGTTTTAAATTTTCGTATTTAAAACATTTTGCGAGTTTTGCAATAATTTCATAACCTATCAGTAGAGCTCGCAGAACATCTTTAACTTGTGCGTTCAAAGCCTCGGCTTCGGCAATAAGGGCAGGGATACAATATAAACCGCCATGACAAAGGGCATGCCGATATCCGCCATCAAGTTCGCACCAATCACCCGCTGTACCATTTGCTATGACAGCAGAGTGCTTATCTATTTTCGCTCCTGTGCCATTAAGAAGCGTAATGCCATTAATGCTTTCATGCTCTATTAATTTACGAACGATTTTCTTCACGGTTTCGTCACCATGACCAGAAATAATAGCTGATATATCGTCGCAAAATACCATAGCCACTTTCTGATGTATTTTTTCTGATAAACTATTCCAACAAGTCTCAGAAAGATTATTAATTAATAAAGTGAGGTTTTCTCTAAAATGTACTTTTTCATCATGAGAGGTTTCATTTGTCATGTTACTGGTACTTTTCGAAAACGCAGCCTTTGTAAAGAGTGTAGAACAATTGACCACACGATGAGTAATGTCTGTATAACGATAATTTATAGTTTATAATTTCTAAATTCCATCACTTCATTAAATAACGGTATTAGGGGGATTAAAAGTGACTATTGATAAATTCGCTGCCAAAACCGAAAAAAGAACCATAGACCAAGTCATTAAGTGGCGCGAATTAGGTAAGAAAATTGGGTTTACAAATGGATGCTTTGACTTAATACATCCTGGACATATAGCTTTACTTGAAAATTCAAGAACACACTGTGACATTCTAGTAGTCGGACTGAACAGCGACAGATCTGTTGCAAAGTTAAAGGGCAGTGCAAGACCGATACAAGACGAGTTAGCTCGGAAGACGATTTTAACAGCATTAAAAACGGTATCGGTTGTTATCATCTTCGATGAAGAAACGCCAGAAAGATTAATTAAACAGCTGAGGCCAGATATAGTCATTAAGGGAGGCGATTATAACATTCAAGATATCATTGGTGCTGATTTTGTTCGGTCCTATGGGGGAGAAGTATTAACTATTCCTTATTTAGAAGGAAATAGTTCATCTAATATAATAGATAAAGTTAAGCGCAGTTTAGCATAAAAAATCTCAAGTGTTTGATCGATTTATACAAAATTTAAAACGATTAAGATGATGAAAATTGCTGCGTTTTATTTAACAAGAAATTACGGTTATTTTGTGTTGACATAAATTTATTTACCAAAACAGCCGATTCGTGTAGAATGTTTGGGTTTTTATTTGGTTATATTCTAAATTTGGAGTGTATCAGATGGGGGTCTTCGATTTTATTAAAACAAAGCAAGCACCAAAAGTATCAAATGTTTCCGTTAATAGCCCAAGGCCGAATGCAAATTCTAGAGGAACAGTTACGGTTGATAAATTTACCTTTAATGTTCGTGATTACAGCTTAAAAGGTTTTATATTGGAGCCGTATGATGAAAAAATACTTGCAAAAGGTCAAAAATTTAAGTGCAGTGTTAGCTTATCAAAGGACGGACATTCTTATAACGGCCGGGCTGAAGCTATGGTCACAAAAATAACATCTGGAGCGCTCGCTGCAACTTTTACAATAAAACCATCGTCTAACTGATTGTTTAAAATGTTTTTTTTTAAATCTAAAGCTCAAAAAGTTAAGAATAAAACAGCTGCAAAAAAGAAAGCAGTGTCGTTTGAGGATTTAGATGAAAAACAAAAAATATTATTAATGATTAGGAAAATGCGAAAACGTATTTCGCCGGACGTGTTGAATAGAGCGGAACAACTCGCTTTTAGTCAGATTGGTGTAGAGCCACCGGTTCCGCCCGAAAATGAAGCATCGCGCCTTTTTAAAATCGCAATGGCTAATAATGGAGAACGAAGGGCGGAAATCCTTGCTTTGGTCGAACGACGGGTAAACAAGCGTCTTCATTGATATGCTTTTTTAAATAAATAGACCAAACTTAATGCATGTAGTAGAGATGTTAGTTATATCTCTATATATTCAATCTCTAATAACGGCTTTTTAGCTGCTTGACGGAGTTTTCTAGTGGCTAAAAGAGTACCAAAACGTAGATTTATTCATCCCAAAAGGACTTTCTTTGGGCGTATGCGCGCCTATTTTTTTGCTGGAATATTGATTACGGCTCCAATAGGCATATCCCTTTGGATAGCCTGGGGAATAATTAATTTCTTCGACAACAATGTGGTGAGCTTATTGCCACATAAATATAATCCTGAAAGTTATTTGCCTATACAAATACCAGGTTTAGGTCTTGTTTTAACGATTTTAACTCTCACTGTCATTGGCTGGTTAGCGGCCGGGTTAATGGGACGATGGGTAGTCCGCATGACAGAAAATCTTATGGCTCGGATGCCTGTTATAAGTAATATTTACGGTGCAATTAAACAAATAATGGAGACGGTGCTATCTCAAAAATCTAATTCTTTCCGTTATGTTGTCTTATTTGAGTATCCCAGAAAAGGAATTTGGACAATGGGGTTCGTCACGGGGACCACAAAAGGAGAAGTTCAAAATGTGATCGACGAAGAAATGATAAACGTGTTTGTCCCGACCACACCAAACCCAACATCGGGCTTTCTGCTTTTTGTGCCTAAAAGTGATTTACATTATTTGTCTATGTCGCCAGAGGAAGGTTTTAAAATGCTCGTTTCCACAGGTATTGTAACTCCAGCGGACCAAAGAAGCCCCGAGAAAATAGAGCAGCCGACGATTATTGTGGGTAATAACAAAATTTAATAAACAATAATGCTGAGTAGACGTCTTTACTTATTTTTCTGAATTTGTCGGGGATCGTTAACCACTGTTTAAATACTGAACAGCTGTATCTCTCTCAAAAAGATATAAAAGCGTCCTTAGTGCGGCGCCTCTCTTTGTCTTTAAAAGTGGATCCAAAGACAAAATGTCTTCTGCATCCTTCTGAGCTTTTGTTAGTAAGTCATAGTGTATGTCTAAGTTGGCTATTCTCATTTCCGGTAGGCCACTTTGCCGCGTTCCCAGTAGTTCCCCAGAGCCCCGCAGTTTAAGGTCTTGTTCCGCTATAGCAAAACCATCGTCGCTATCTCTAATAGTCTGAATTCGTAGCCGTGCTGTTTCGTTTAAAGGAGAATGATATAGTAAAAGGCAGGTTGATGGTGATTTGCCCCGACCTACTCGTCCGCGTAATTGGTGAAGCTGAGATAAACCAAACCTTTCGGCATGTTCTATCACTATTATTGTGGCGTCGGGAACATCTACCCCTACCTCAATAACGGTAGTGGATACCAGTATATCTTTATCTCCAAGTCGAAATTCATTCATGATGGAATCTTTTTCCGATGATTTCATCCGGCCGTGAACCCAACCGACTCTTCCCGCAAAAATGCTGTCCAGGTGTTGGAAACGTTCTTCTGTAGCAACTAATGCATTTTCCTCGTTATCTTCTATCAAAGGGCAAATCCAGTAAGCTTTTGCTCCTTTTTTTATTGCTCGACTTATACCTTCGATAACCTCTTCTATCCGTTCTGAAGAAATTGCTTTTGTTTTGATGGGAATTCTGCCCGGTAATTTACTTGTTAAGTAGGATATATCGAGATCGCCATAACCGACCATTGTTAGCGTTCGTGGGATAGGAGTCGCTGTCATAATCAGAATATTTGTTCCCGCTCCCTTATCCCCCAACGCCAATCTCTGATTAACGCCAAATTTATGTTGCTCGTCTATTACCGCGTACCCAAGGTTTTTAAATTTCACCTCATTTTGGAATAAAGCGTGGGTTCCTATTAATAAATTAGTCGCACCGGTCTCTAATTTTTCGAGTATTAAAGCTCTTTGGCTCCTCGTGTCTTTTCCCGTGATTATATCAACCGTAATACCTATTTCACTAGCGATTGGTTTTAAGAATTCGAAATGTTGTCTTGCAAGAATTTCGGTTGGTGCCATAAAGGCACCTTGGAAGCCGGCTTCTACAGTAGAGATCAGTGTCAGAAAGGCGACGATTGTTTTTCCACTTCCTACATCCCCTTGAAGTAATCGTAGCATTTTATCTTCGGAAGCAAGGTCATTATCGATTTCTCTTATAACAGCGATCTGACCTGACGTTAAATCATAGGGGAGAGTATTAATAGTGAGATTACGTAATTTGTTGTAAGGTTTTATAACTTTTCCAAGATGCTTCTTTTGTCTGTTGCGTATTAAACCAAGAGCAAGTTGGTTCGCTAATAATTCATCATAGGCTAGTCGGCTACGCGCAGTTGAGTTTGGTGAAAGTTGGGGTTCTGCTTTCGGGTTGTGGGCTTCAATCAACGCATCTTTCCATGGTTTCCAGTTGTGTCTTGTCAATGTATCTTGATTGAGCCATTCTGGTAGATTTGGAGCTAATCGAAGAGCTTGACTAATATATCTTCGAAGGACTTTGTTTGATAAATTACTGGTTAACGGATATACAGGCTCTATGCCACAAACTGTTTCACGCGCATCTTCTGATACGATGTAATCAGGATGCGTTATTTGATATCTGCCGCGGAAAAATTCAAGACGTCCACTGACAAAGCGAACTTCATCAACTGGAAGTATCTTAAGAAGATAATCTTTTTTCCCGTTAAAAAAAATTAAACGAAGTGGCTCATCATAAACCATGCAGTCTACCGTGTACGGTTGGCGACGATTGTAGGCTGCTTTATGCGCTAAAACTTTTACTTTAAGAGTGGCGATTTCACCTTTTGGTACCAACACAAGTTTTTCAAATAAGGTACGGCTCACAATGTTAATTGGAAGTAGCCAAAGTAAATTTACGACATGTGGACCCGTAATTTTTTCAGTTAAAAGCCGTGTACGTGGCCCGATACCACTTAAAATTGTTTGTGGAGAAAAAAGCTTGAATAGGATTTCTGGCCGCATTTTTATCTTTTTTTAATAAAACAAAGAATTCAAGATTGGCTTCATGATAATGAATAATATATTAAGTATTTTTAAGAAGGGACGCTAGTGATAGCTCTTGTATTTTATGATTTTGCTGTAGAAATACTGCTGTGTATGTATCCAGCTACTATTTCGGAGGGGCGCAAAATCTGAATGTTGAAGGTAAAAAGATGATTGAGCACATTGATCGTATAAAACGGCTAAAGTATAGAAGCTTTTATACTGGCACAAAGGAAACCGATCTAATTCTAGGCAACTTTGCCGAAAAGTATTTGGACACTTTAGAATTAGAACAATTGGACGATTATGAAGAACTATTAAAAATTGAGGATCCAAGACTGTATAAATGGATAACCGGCATGGAGGTTGCCCCAACTACTTTCCAAACTACCGTATTAGAGTTAATAAAAGAATTTAATCTATCCGAATATCTTAATGAAAAATAATGGCCACTAAGATTACAGGTATATCAAATGCCGTTTCTGGCTGGGATGGGAAACTACTTTCCGAGTTGGTGGAAAAGCATAATCGAATCATTCATATATGCCGCGATGATGCAAGAATGGATGATCTTGAAGGATATGTTAGGTTCTTTGCACCAGATCTGGAGATATTGAAAATTCCTGCTTGGGATTGTTTGCCGTATGATCGTGTCTCACCAAACTCTGGGATTACTAGCCAGAGGTGCTTTGCTTTGAGCAGAATAGCAGAACTAGACGCGGCTCATACTTGTCTAATCTTAACAACAGTTAATGCATACCTGCAAAAACTGCCTCCATTAAGTTTTTTTAAAGGCATGTCAGTAAATTTAAAACTAAATCAAAGTTATCCGTTGTCGGAACTTCTACTTACTTTAGAAAATGGTGGATATTTCCGTACTGATACGGTCAGGGAAGCAGGAGAATTTGCTGTAAGGGGCGGAATAATCGATATCTACCCTGCTGGGCACAACGAACCGTTGCGGCTCGACTTTTTTGGAGATGAGTTAGAAAGTGTAAAACGTTTTGATCCTATAACCCAAAGATCAATAGAAAGTATAGAATTTGCAAAGCTCTGTCCTGTCGCAGAAATCATTTTGAACTCAGAAAGCATAAATCGATTTAAAAGCTCCTACAGAGAAGCCTTTGGCGCTAAAGCATCCAATGATCAAATATACCAGATAATCGGTGAAGGAAGGTATTATGTTGGTATGGAACATTGGCTTCCATTTTTTTACAATAGATTAGATACACTAGAAGTGTATGCGAAATCGAATTTTGTGTCACTTGATGGTGAAGTAGAAGCAGTCGCTCAAACAAGATTTGAGTTAATAAACGAATATTTTGAGGCTCGCAGCTCGTTGGCCAATTCATCAGCGGCTGACGACATGGCTGTTTACAGGCCGTTAACGCCCAATTCCCTTTATATCACGCCCGAGGAATGGTCAAAAAAACACGAGAAATTTAACGTTATCCAATTTCATCCACTTAATCTTATTTTACCATCAGATAGCAATAACATTTTAATCGATTCAAATATCGCTCCAGGGATTGATCTTACAGAAATACGACAACGACAAGTTAGTAATGTTTACGATGAGTTAATTAAGAAAATTAAAAAGACACAGGCAAATGGAAAAAAAGTGCTGATTTGTACTTTTTCACAAGGGTCGGCTGAGCGTATTGAAAAGATATTGCTAGAACAGTCTGAACTATTGGTTGAAGCTGTTCACAATTATAATGAAGTGTCATCGCTTTCTATGGATAAAATCGGGATAGCAATTCTTCCGATTGATAAAGGATTTGATAGTTTAGATGTTCTATTTATATCGGAACCCGATATATTAGGTGAACGATTAGCTCGGCCGTCAAAGCGGAGGAAAAAAAGAGGCGAAGATTTTTTGCGCGAAGTGTCAGCACTCTCAGATGGAGATTTTGTCGTTCATTTAGAGCATGGGATTGGGCAATTTAAGAAATTAGAAACCTTAGAAATAGGCGGAGCGCCGCACGATTGCCTAACGATTGAATACAACGGCGGCGATAAATTGTTTCTTCCTGTCGAGAATATTGATGTTTTAACGCGATATGGTTCAGAAGACTCGGGGGCAGTGGTAGATAAACTGGGAGGTATAGCCTGGCAATCACGAAAAGCTAGAGTAAAAAAACGTTTGAAAGATATGGCCGATCAATTAATCAGGACGGCAGCAGAGAGGGAACTTCAGAAAACAGAAAAAATCGAGGTCCCCAGCCTAAGTTACGAAGCGTTCTGCTCACGCTTTCAATATAATGAGACAGAAGATCAATTAAAATCAATCTCCGATACTTTGCAGGATCTTGCAAGAGGTCGTCCCATGGACAGATTGATTTGTGGAGACGTTGGCTTTGGTAAAACAGAGGTTGCACTGCGAGCTGCAATGGTCGCAGCTTCTCAGGGATTGCAAGTTGCTATAGTTGTGCCCACAACACTTTTGTGTCGGCAGCATTATCAATTGTTCTCGGAGCGCTTCTCAGGCACTCCCATTAAAGTAAGACAACTATCGAGGTTGCTGACTTCCCAAGAACACTCAGAAGTAAAGTCAGAAATTAATAATGGCGAGTGTAATATTGTAATTGGGACACATGCTTTGCTTGGAAAGTCGATTGAATTTAGTAATTTGGGATTACTGATCATCGACGAAGAGCAGCATTTTGGTGTGGCACAAAAAGAAAAGTTGAAACAGATTAGAGGCGATATTCATGTTTTAACTCTGACAGCCACTCCAATACCACGAACCTTGCAATTAGCTATGTCGGGAGTAAGAGATCTATCCCTAATAGCCTCGCCACCGGTAGATCGCTTAGCGATTAGAACATTCATAATGCCTTATGATGGGCTGGTGATTAGAGAAGCTATTCAACGGGAGCGGCATCGTGGTGGCCAGGTCTTTTATGTTTGCCCGAGGATAGAGGATCTCTCAAGGTTATACGAGCGTTTGATCAAACTAATCCCGGATCTAAAAATAGCTTCAGCTCATGGGAGAATGGTGCCTTCGGATCTTGAAGATATAATGGCTGCTTTCTGCGATGGATCATATGATGTTTTGCTGAGTACACACATTATAGAGTCTGGTTTAGACATTCCCAACGCAAACACAATGATTATTCATAATTCAGACAAGTTCGGCTTGGCGCAATTGTATCAGTTAAGAGGCCGCGTTGGGCGATCCAAGACAAGAGCGTATGCTTATTTAACTACTCATCCAACTAAACAGCTTACCCCAAATGCGAAAAAGCGACTGGGAGTTATGCAAACGCTGGACAGTTTGGGGGCGGGCTTCAGTCTTGCCAGTCATGATATGGATATTAGAGGTGCTGGTAATCTATTGGGTGAAGAACAGTCCGGACAGGTCAGGGAAGTGGGTATAGAATTATACCAGCATATGCTTAAAGAAGCCGTAATAGCAGCGCGCGATAAAGAAAAGATAGATGAGAAATCAGATAATGAGTGGACGCCGCAAATATCGATAGGTAACCCTGTATTAATACCCGACAGTTTTATTCCGGATTTAAATGTTAGGCTGAGTATTTACCGACGGATAGCGGATCTGCAGGGCACTGATGAAATAGACTCTTTCGCCGCGGAACTTTCTGATCGATTTGGGCGCTTGCCCGCCGAAGTAAATAATTTGTTTCAAGTTATCTTTCTAAAAAATTTATGTCGATCGGCAAATGTTGTGAAAATTGATGCAGGACCGAAGGGCGCTGTAATTGCGTTTAGGAATGATAGTGTAAAGAATCTTGAAGGTTTGCTTAATCTCTTGGAAAAAGAAAAAAATACTGCCCATATTCGCACAGATCATAAGTTAGTTTATAAACGAAATTGGCAGAAGTCGTCGGATAGAGTTAACGGCTTAACCCGAATAATGCGAGAACTGGCGGCTATTGCAGCTTGATTTTAGAGAGGTTTCTATAGTTCCTGTTCCGCTTTAAGATCAAGCAAAGGTAGAAAAGCTTCTGGTTCCTGTGCCCCAGTAATCGCAAATTGTTTGTTGAAAATAAAATACGGAACACCAGTGATGCCATTCCCTATTGCAAATCTGGTGTCTGCCTTGACTTGATTTAAACCTTCGTCACTCTCAAAGTAATCATCGAATTCGTCGGTATCCATTTCTAAATCAAATGCAATCTCTCTTAGTGTTTCAATTAATCCAATGTTACGTCCTTCAACAAAATACGCAATGAATAGTTTTTGGACGGTTTTTTCCGATTTTTTTATCATCTTTGACCAGTCGATAAAACGATGAGCCAGGACTGTATTTGGAGTATGGGAAATCTTATCAAAATTAAATATTAAGCCCTCTAGCTCTCCCGCCTTTTGTATATTTGAGTATATGGAAGCTGCTCTTTCTTTATTACCAAATTTAAGAGCTAAATACTGCTGTCTTGGTATACCTTCCTTTGGCATTTCAGGATTTAATTGGAATGCTCGCCAATTAATTTTTATTTCCAAGTCTTTTCGGGTTTCTAGTGCTCGTTTTAAACGTGATCGCCCTATATAGCACCATGGGCAAATGATATCAGAAAATAAATCAATTTGGATCATTGCGTTTCAATCTGAATAAGCCTTAAAATCACAAAAAACTTATAGTGGTTCTGGTTCATCACAAATATCTAGTTTGGCGAAAAGAATATAGATGACGATATATGAAAATGGCTTAAGCGCCAACCGAGCAAATTATGCTCCTTTAACTCCTGTAGACTTCCTAGATAGGGCGGCCACGACATGGCCTCAAAAGGTCGCGGTTATACATGGAGCTATTAGGCGTACATACCTAGAGTTTTATCGTAGATGCAGGCAAATGGCCTCGGCTTTGGATAGAAGGGGAATTCAAAAAGGGGATGTCATTGCCATAATCGCACCCAATACACCTGCTATGCTGGAAGCACATTACGGCGTTGTGATGGCAGGGGCAGTATTAAACGCTTTAAATTATAGATTAGACCCCGCAGCAATAGCCTTTATCTTGGAACATGGTGGAGCCAAAATTCTCTTCGTAGACAAAGAGTTTTCCGAGGTCATAGAGCAAGCCGTTGCAATGATGAAAGCGCCTCCAGTTTTGATTGGTATAGATGATGCTTTGGTGCCTGGGCTGAGGTTATTAGGAGATAAAGACTACGAAGAATTCTTGGCTGAGGGAGACCCTAATTATGAATGGCCACAAGTTGACGATGAATGGGACTCGATGGCTTTAAACTACACCTCTGGTACTACGGGTAATCCTAAAGGTGTTGTTTTTCATCATCGCGGGGCATTTTTAAATGCTATAGGGAATGCAATCGCGTTTGGTCTAGATTCCTCTTCATGTTATTTGTGGACTTTGCCAATGTTTCATTGCAACGGATGGACGTTTACATGGGCGGTCACAGCTGTGGGCGGCACGCACGTTTGCTTAAGGTCCGTTGATCCAGTCTTGATATTTGAACTTATCGATCAGCACAAGGTGAGCCATATGTGCGGTGCACCTATAGTTTTGAATATGCTCGTGCATGCGCCTAACGAGGTTAAAAAAGAATTTGGACATCTAGTTCAAATTGCTACTGGCGGTGCGGCACCTCCGAGTGCAGTGATAGCGTCGATGGAAAAGCTAGGTTTTAAAGTACTTCACCTTTATGGGCTTACCGAAACCTATGGTCCTTCCGGTATATGTGCTTGGCCCCCGGAATGGGACGATCTGGAGTTAGAATTAAAAGCCACAAGGATGGCAAGACAGGGTGTAGGTTATCCAACTTTGGAAGGGTTTCGAGTAGTAAATCCGGACACTCTTCAGGATGTTCCCGCAGACGCAACTACAATTGGGGAAATTTGGATCCGGGGTAATACGGTTATGAAGGGATATTTGAAGAATCCGTCCGCTTCTGAAGAGGCGTTTAAACATGGTTGGTTTCACAGCGGTGATCTGGCTGTAATGCATCCTGACGGTTATGCGGAAGTCAAAGACAGATCCAAAGACATAATTATTTCGGGGGGAGAAAATATTTCGTCATTAGAAGTCGAAGAAGCTTTATACAAACACCCTAAAATAATGGAAGCGGCTGTTGTGGCGAGGCCAGATGAAAAGTGGGGTGAAACGCCCTGCGCGTTTATAACAGTAGCACCAGGGCAAATTGGATTGACCGAGAATGAAGTGGTAAGCTGGTGCAGGGAAAACCTAGCAAGTTATAAGATTCCGAAAACCGTAGTTTTTTGTGACCTTCCAAAGACGTCAACAGGTAAAATTCAGAAATTTGTTTTACGCGATCGCGCCTCAAATCTTTAATCCAAAAACTTATTACTAGTTCTCGTCATTATCTTCAAGGTCTCGGTAACTTGATATTTTGCCTAGTGTTTCTGCTTCGTAGACAGCACGAGCAACTGATCGCCCCAAACAATTGGCAGCATGAGCTCCAAGTGTACCAATCTTTGTTACTTTATCGTCTATATTTTTTTCTCCGGTCGATATAGCAAAGACGATGTCTCCATCTAAAGGCGTACTAGAAGGGCGAATGGCGCGGCTTAGACCGTTTTGGGAGATCATAGCCAACCGGCGGGTCTCAGACTTTGTTAAATTAGCGTCGGTAGCGACAACAGCTAGTGTTGTGTTTTCATGGAGTGAGCTATGTTTGGGAACTGCAATAATTGCTTTATCAAAATTTTCTGGCGGCAGTATGCCACCAAATTCGTTTTCCAGTTCCATGTCCCATGCATAGAAAGCCTTGGTGTCGGGTATTAATACGGAACCGGCTGAATTTACTGCCGCTATGGCCCCGACCGTGATGTCTAGCTCAGGAACGTAAATCGAAGCACTGCCAAGTCCTCCCTTAACATTACCCGCTATAGCACCGTATCCAGCGCCGTTATTGCCAAGTTTAAAGTTCTTTTTTGGGTTCGAAGCGGCTTCATATCCCAATTGCCAGTAGGGCGGCTGGGCGGCCCAATCTTTATTGCCGCCGTTCAATAAATCAAAAAGTATTGCCTGTGGAACAATTGGGACCTTTATACCTTTAATTGGTAGGCCTTTACCTGTTTTCTGAAGATGGTGCATCACTCCCCCTGCCGCATCCAAACCAAACGCTGAGCCGCCAGCCAACACAATCCCGTCCACTCTTTCTATTGTTCCATCAGGTGAGAGAAGCTCCGTATCTCTTGTTCCAGTGCCGCCACCTCTAATATCTATTGACGCTACGCAGCTACAATCAGGCATGATAACGGTAACGCCTGAACGTAATTCTTCATCATATGAATTCCCAACAAAAATACCTGAGATATCAGTAATTAAGTTATTTTTTCCTGAACGCAACAAAAGATGAGCCTAAAAAGTTTTACTTATGAGTTTATACAGAGGTTGCTGAAAGTGCGATACCCACAAAAATATTCCCCCACATTTGGCATTTAGTAATGAAAAGTTTATATATTGATGCCGGATAAGGATGAGTTATGACAGATTTAAATAGTGAAGTGTCACGTCGACGAACTTTTGCAATTATCTCACACCCTGATGCAGGAAAAACAACATTAACAGAAAAATTTCTTGTCTTTGGTGGAGCTATAAAAATGGCTGGTGCGGTAAAAGCCAGAGGCGAGCAGCGTCGAGCTCATTCTGACTGGCTAAAGGTTGAGAGAGAACGAGGTATTTCTGTAGCATCTTCGGTGATGAGTTACGAGTACAAGGGTAATGCCTTTAATTTGCTTGATACACCAGGCCACGAAGATTTTTCCGAAGATACATATCGAACCCTAACTGCTGTGGACTCAGCGGTCATGGTTATTGATGCTGCACGGGGTATTCAACAACAAACCAGAAAGTTGTTTGAAGTTTGCAGATTACGCGATATGCCAATAACAACGTTTATAAACAAGCTGGACCGAGAGTCACAAGATCCATTCGTACTGCTCGACGAGATTGAGCAAACGCTACAAATCGATGTTGTGCCCGCAAGTTGGCCTATAGGAATGGGGCAACTATTCAAGGGTTGCTATGATCTTTTCAACGACCGGCTTATGCTTGTAACAAGAGGCAGCGAATCGGAGCCTGACGCTGGTATGGTTTGCAATGGATTAAGTGATCCCAGGTTGGACGAATTGCTCGAAGAGCGACAGGCTTTTGAACTCAGAGAACAAGTAGAAATGGTTAGAGAGCTTTGTCCAAAATTCGATCATGAAGCCTATTTAGCAGGTAATCTAACGCCGGTCTATTTTGGCAGCGCAATTAATAACTTTGGTGTGCGGGAGTTATTGCAAGGGGTGTCTGACTTTGCACCGGCTCCAAGATCACAAAAAACTGAAACTAAGCTTATTGAACCTTCCGACAAAAAAGTTTCTGGTTTCGTATTTAAAATACAAGCAAATATGGATGCAAAGCATAGGGACAGAGTTGCTTTTGCTAGGATTTGTTCTGGCCATTTTAAAAGGGGAATGAAGCTAAAGCACGCTCGAAGTGGAAAAGCCGTTAATGTGCACAACGCCGTTATGTTTCTCGCTCAAGAACGTGAGTTGGCTGATGAAGCGTTCCCAGGAGACATAATAGGTATCCCTAATCATGGCAATCTAAGGATCGGCGATACTTTTACAGAAGGCGAAGATATTAAAATTACTGGTATACCCAGCTTTGCGCCTGAAATTTTACAACGTGTCCGTCCGTTGGATCCGCTCAGAGCAAAGCATCTAGGAAAGGCTGTTACACAGTTGGCAGAGGAGGGGGTGGCAAGAGTTTTCCGCACTAATATAGGTTCTAATTGGATAGTTGGTGTTGTTGGGACCCTACAATTTGATGTTTTAGCAGACCGGATCCGAACAGAGTACGATATTCCCGTTAATTTTGAGAAAGCTCCACTTGATACGGCTCGCTGGCTACATAGTGACAACTCACAGGAATTAAAGCGCTTTATCGATAAAAACCCAGGGGACCTAGCTTATGATCATGATGACCTACCGGTTTTTCTAGCTAGGAATGCCTGGCATTTACAGAATGCGGTGGAAACCTGGCCTGAAATTCAATTTTTAAAGGTAAGGGAACAGTTTGGATGACCTCAATTCCCAACGAAAGTGATGTCGTGATAATTGGTGGAGGGATAATTGGAGTCTCAACGGCGTATTATTTAGCGAAAAGCGGTGTGTCTGTGACTCTCGTTGAAAAAGGTATTATCGCTGGAGAACAGTCTTCTAGAAATTGGGGATTTGTGAGACAACAAGGTCGTGATCCCGCAGAAATTCCCACAATAATGAGAAGCCTCGCCTTATGGAAAGGACTTTCAAAAGAATTAGGTGAGGATATTGGTTTCAAACAAGCTGGAGTTTTTTACCTAGCCAATACAGAGGAACAAGTCGCTGGTTATGAAGATTGGTTGAAACATGCAAAAGAATATCAGATTGATTCTCACATAGTTCCAAAGACTGAAATTCAAAAATACATACCGACTAACAGTGGCGGGTGGTTAGCGGCTCTTCGAACACCAAGTGATGGGAAGGCGGAACCAAGTAAGGCAACCACTGCTTTGGCGAGGGGTGCAGATAATTTAGGCGCTAATATATTGACAAACTGCGCCGTTTTTGGCCTTGAGACTGAGGCTGGTCGTGTTTCCTCTGTACGCACGGAGTTGGGATCAATAAAAACTAATACCGTCTTATGCGCGGGAGGAACTTGGTCCTCATTATTTTGTAGGAGACATAATATCCCGCTGCCACAACTAAAGGTCCGATCCTCCGTTTTACGTACTTCTCCAGCACCAGAGATATCGAAACATTCTATTTGGTGCAAGGATGTAGCGCTAAGGAGGCGTCAAGATGGCGGTTATACGGTTGCACATGGATCGGCCACAGAAGCGCCTATTGTGCCCGATACCTTTAAATGGGGTATCAAGTATTTAGAGAGTTATAAGAAAGAAAAAAACCGGCTTAGGATAAAGTTAAACGGCAGGTTTTACAAAGAATTGATGACAGCTCGGCGCTGGAATATTGATGGCCCAAGTCCGTTTGAATCGGAGAGAATTTACGATGTGTCGCCGAACAAGAAAATCTTGAATGAAGCATTTAATAATTTACGAAATCTTTTCCCCCAGTTGAAAAATGCTACCATTATCGAGAGTTGGGCCGGGCTAATTGATGTCACTCCGGATGCCGTTCCGGTTATTTCGCCCGTAGAAAAAATACCGGGCTTTTACTTAGCCACTGGGTTCAGTGGTCACGGCTTTGGTATAGGGCCTGGGGCCGGAGAACTGGCTGCACATATGATTACTGGAAAAGCGAGTAAGCAGGAGCTATCAAATTTTGATTATAGCAGGTTCTTTTAGCCTTCAGTTCAGGCTTCTCTGCTAAGTCAACTTTAGTTCTTTTAAAAGATATTGCATGCATTCTTCTATTCCCTGTGAGATATCTACGACCAGAGCGTTTTCACAAGAAGATGGCGGCTCGAGGGTATCAAATTGACTTTGAAGAAGTGCGGGCGGCATAAAATGGGTTCGCGCATTCATGCGGGCGGCTATACTTTCTTTATTTCCTCTGAGATAAATGAGTTTTGCTTGATTAATATTTGATAAGAGTAATTTTCTATATCTTCGCTTCAGAGCGGAACATGCTACAATACATGCTTGGTTTGTATTGGCCTTGGTTTGAATTGCAGAAGAAATTTCTGTCAACCAAGGTAGGCGATCTTTATCCGTTAGTGGCTTTCCCGCCGACATTTTTTTTATGTTTGCTGGAGAATGAAAATCGTCACCTTCTAGTAATTGACAATCAAGTCTAGCCGCAAGGCGGCGGCCCAAGGTTGTTTTTCCAGAGCCACTTACACCCATTAATAAAATTACCACCCTAGTCTTCCCATGAGGTGTGGAAAGTGCCCGACCTGTCAATTCGTCTGTACCCGTGTGATCCAAAGAAATCGCGTTGTGCTTGAATTATATTCATTGGTAATTTTGATTTAATAAAACTATCGAAATATGAAAGAGATGCGCTATGTGCAGCAAGAGGGAGGCCACATAAAGCTGCCTCCGAAACCACTAAGCGGAGCTCGGGTATCGAATGCTTAAGTTCCTCCGATAAATAAGTATCTAACAAAAGATTTGTGAGTGATGCCTTCCTGTCGAAAGCTTCCACAATTTTATTTAAAATATTACTTCTTAGTATACAACCAGCCTTCCATACCTGGGCAACGTCGTTCAATTTTAAGTCCCAAGAATATTTAAGGCTTGCTATTTTTAGTACTTGAAAACCTTGGGCAAAGGCACAAATTTTCGCGGCTAAAAATGCTCTTTTTATAGTATCTGTCGATAAGACGTCATTTTTATTTAACACTGGTCTATAAATTTTAGATGCAGTAATCCTGTCTGGTTTATATTGTGATATGAAACGGCTAGATACTCCCTCATAAAGTGTGGGAGCAGGAACACCCAAATCAATACCGGAAACAGTTCCCCACTTTCCTGTTCCCTTTTGCTCGGCAATATCTTCTATCATATCAATTAAGGGAGCGTCGGTTAGGTTGTCGATAGTTTTAAGAATTTTTGATGTTACGTCCGACAGAAAGGAACCCTCTAGTTCGTTACGCCAACTTGTAATAGCTTTTGAAATATCTTCATTATTGTAACCTTTTATTTCAGCAAATTGCGAATATACCTCACTTAATAGCTGCATTTCTGCATATTCGATGCTGTTATGCACCATCTTCACAAAGTGGCCTACTTCTGCTGCGTCTCCTAATCGTTTAGCGCATATGTTATTATCTGGGTCTCGGGCGGCGGCGGCCTCGAGAAAAGGTTTTATGTTTTCAAAGATATCTGGTTTTCCGCCTGCCATAAAAGATGCACCATTACGCGCTCCGTCTTCTCCTCCTGAGACACCAAGGCCTAGGTAATTTATCTTTTTGGTCGCGAGTTCTTGGGATCGTCGCTTTGTATCTTCAAAATGCGAGTTGCCGGCGTCAACGATTAGATCCTCTGGTTCTAGGTATGGAACTAGCGATTGAATGACTTCCTCAACAGTTTGACCGGCAGGGAGAAGAAATAAAATTTTTCTTGGTTTTGCGAGGTTTCTGACAAAATCTTTAAGCTGTGAATGAACATAAATAGCAGGCTCATTCATTGCATGTGAAGGTGATGAATCGTGGCCGATTACAGAGAAACCCTTTTCTGCAAAGTTCTTTGCTAGATTTATTCCCATTACACCTAGCCCAATTAATCCAATGTCGGCTAGTTCAATCTTTTTTGTCATTAGAAAATGCGCCTCGTCTGTGGAAATTATATAGGTAAAACTAATCCGTTTTATCGATCAGTCTTAACCTAAATATTCGTCCAATAAATCTTTTGTTTTCCAACTCAAATAAATTAATTCCGCCCCCAGTAATCCAAGCGGTTTCGCTACGAAATTTAATCTGAAAGGAGAAAATAACTCATAAGTGTCGTCATCATCAACGATTGCACGTGCTATTAAATTACCGGCAATCGCCGTAGTATTAAGTCCATGTCCCCCAAAGCCTTGAAGATACCATATATTATCTTCCAATTTACCAATTTGAGGCATGCTATGTGTCGCATAACCCATTGTTCCAGACCACGCTAATTGCGCGCTAATTCCAGAGAGTTGTGGGTAGACTTTTAACAAGTCTTTAAGCATCCTCTGCTTAAGATTGTTTGGTCTTAATCGTGTGCTTATTCCTCCCCCCCAAAGTATTTGTGTTGATCGTAAGGGACGGTAATAGTTTTCAACCCTTCTACTATCTGAGACGGCATATGGTGACCGAATGGCTTCCGTTAATCGATCGAATAATGGTTCAGTAAGAAGCACGTAGGTTCCTATTGGCAAAATGGCGTTATATAATTTGGTATTCACATAATTTTGGCAAGCCGAGGTGCATATAACGACATTGTTTGCTCTTACATGTCCATTATCGGTAAAGACAACATAAGAGTTTTTGCGCCGGGCGATATTTATAGCGGTGGTTTCTTCAAAAATTTTTGCGCCCAAACTTTCAGCGTCTACAGCGCATTTGTGTATATAATTCAATGAATGTAGTTGATAAGCATCTGGATTGAATATTGCGTCACTGTATCTCTTACTTGAATAATGCTCCTCAACTTTACTTTTCGACCAGTAACTTAATTTAGTTTCGTAAATAGAGTTCATATAATCAATTTGTGCTATGAGATTATTGTCTTTCTTGCCCCAGGACATTCTTACAATGCCGGGTTCGGTATCGATTTCGGTTTGAGATGAATTTTGACATCGACGGCGCACTATTTCGACACCTTCTGCAGATAGTCTATAAAGATCTTGTGCATATTTTAGTCCCAAACGCCGCTCCAGCCTTTTTATGGGGACGGAATATCCAGCCGATAGGAAACCTCCGTTTCTTCCCGAAGCACCATTTCCTAGCCTTTTTTCTTCTAATAATACTGTCGAAACATTCTTTTCAGATAATTCTAAAAGAGTGTTTATACCGGCAAGACCACCACCAATAATGCAAATGTCCGTTTCAACGGTTCCGTATAATTTTGAACGTAAATTAGCGCTGTGCTCTGTTTGGGTATAATAAGTATCTGTATCTATTTTCATTGCTCACTTATCATCATGGGTACTAGATAATTTAAGTATAGTTTAACGCTTAGGTTTAATTTTAATACGCTCGTAATTATAAAATCCTTTCAAGGGAGATACTGCATGAAAATAGCTGTTATGGGAACTGGAGGAATGGGTGGCTATTATGGTGGCCTGCTGGGATCAGTTGGCGCAGATGTTTCGTTTATTGCTAGAGGGGAACATCTTAAAGCTATCAAACAGGATGGCTTATTATTAAATGGTGACGGAGACGAAATATGTTTGAAAACGATAATGGCGACAGACCAGCCAAGCGAAATAGGTGTGGTCGACGTCGTCTTATTTTGCGTAAAACTTTATGATATTGAGACAGCCGCGGAAGTTATAAGGCCATTACTTGGTGATAACACTATGGTTATTAGTGTTTTGAATGGTGTGGATGGGCCGCAAAGATTGGAAAGAATAATTGGGCCTGGACGAGTTATAGGAGGTGCGGCGTATGCTTCTGCTTATATAGAAGCACCAGGAACTATAAAATATAAAAGCACGGGTGGGCGTTTAAAGATTGGCGAACTTTCTGGCGAGATTAGTGAGCGCATAGATACTTTCAGAGCTATTTGTGAACCTGCGAGTTTTGAGTGTGAAGTAACGGAGAATATAGTGGGAGCGCTTTGGGACAAATATATTCTATTAGCAACGAATGCAGGGTTATCTTGTCTGTGTCGAAGCCCTGTCGGTAAGATCTATAATGATGCTGACCTATTAGAAGTGGCTATAGCCTTAATGGAGGAGGTGCGAGCTTTAGCCTTAAAACAAAATATTGCCATCGACCCCAACGTAATTGAGCACTCTTTAAAGTGGTCAAAAGGTTTACCATCAGACCTATTTGCATCGATGTACCACGATATGGCGGCCGGAAAAAGAATGGAGTTGGAAGGAATGTCAGGTTACGTAAAAAGATTAGGAAAAGAACTAGGAGTTAGTACTCCTTACCATTCGCTGCTATATGGTGGATTAAAGTTCTTTAAAGACGGGCGGTCATAGGATTTCGACTCTGTTATAAGAAGGTTGAGGTTTCGATGGCTATTTATGTTGACGCTGATGCTTGCCCAGTTAAACAGGAAGTTGTGAGGGTAGCTGAACGTCACAATCTTATTGTTTACATGGTGGCTAATAGTTTGATGAGACTGCCTCAGAGTCACTTAGTTAAACGCATTCTAGTCTCTGATGGTTTCGATGCTGCAGATAAATGGATATTAGAAAATGCTAAAAAAGGTGACCTTGTAATTACATCGGATATTCCGCTTGCTGCAGACTGCATAAAACATCAAGCCTGCGTTATAACGCCAACCGGACATCAATTTGATGAACAAAATATTGGCAATGCTCGTGCTATGCGCGATCTGAATGGTTATCTGCGTGAAACAGGAGCAATACTTGATCAAAAGCGAAGTTTTAGTAAGCTCGATAGATCATCATTTTTGCAGAAGATGGAAGAAGTTCTTCAGCGTCTAAAACGTGTCTAGTTATTCTGGGAGTTACTTAAAACTTTCCCAATCAAAAAGAGGTGGTTCTTTTTGGGCGAACCGTTTTATCGCTTCAGCATGAAAGTCCGACTCCCGTGAAATAGCCTGAGCCATAGCTTCCATTTCTAGTATCGTTTTGTAGTCGTGGTTGAAAGATTGGTTCAGAATAACTTTTGCTAACCCAATTGCCTTTGTCGGTGCATTTACAAAACGTTTGGCAAAAGCTTTTGCTTCCGCTAGTGCGTTTTCCTGGCTCACTATATCATACACTAAGCCCAGTTGCTTTGCTTCTTCAGCATAAACGCGTCGACCAGAAAAAATGAGTTCCTTCGCTTTTTGCAACCCTACTAGCCTTGGAAGAATGTACATGCCGCCCCAGTCTGGAATAAGCCCAATTCTTACAAAAGCCTGCAATAAAAAACCCTTTGGGGTAGCGAGGACAAAATCTGCTGCTAAAGCAATGTTAGCTCCAGCTCCTGCGGCAGCTCCGTCGATTAACGAAATCACAGGTACTTCGATATTCAGTAGGTCTATCATCTTTTGATGGTCATCGCGCAGGGCTTCTCGTGCGAGGGCTGCCGATTTGAGCCGCGAACCCATACTTTTTACGTCACCACCGGCACAAAAAGCGCCGCCAGCACCAGTGAGTATCAGTGCACGGACTTTTTCACCCGCTTTTTCTCGAACTGTTTTTAAAGCATGTGCTAACTCTTGTCGCATCACCGGAGCTAAAGCATTCCTGGCCTCTGGTCGGTTTAAGGTGATGACTGCTACACCTTCATCAATTTCAAACAGAATTTCGGTGAAATCCATAGAGAGCTCCTTAATTTTTTTTGATCTATAACTGCTTGTGGGTAGTATCCTAAAAACGAGACTTTATTCAATCAGATATTAGATCTATTGCCTTTTTAGTATCGGATGAACATAAAAAATTAATATGGTGGATTAGTTACGGCTTAAATATCCAGATTTAAAGAGGGGGAGATAATGCGACGATTTGAAAATAAAGTAGCGCTCGTAACGGGAGGCGCATTCGGTATGGGGGCTGCAACAGCAAAACTTTTTGCTTTGGAGGGAGCCAAAGTTATAATTGCTGATCTCCTAGAGGATGAGGCATCAAAGCGCATTAATGAGATAACGGAACTGGGGGGCGAAGCCATTTATATCGAGCTAGACGTTACAAATGAAGACAATTGGGAAAGCATTATCGAAAAAATTGATAGTGCGTATGGCCGTCTTGACGTTCTCGTTAATAACGCTGGCATCAGTGGTAGTGGTTATCAAGACCAAGGCGACGTTAAGGCATGGGAAGACTTGATGCGAATTAATGCAACGGGCCCATTTTTAGGGACCAAACATTGTGCTCCTTTAATTATTAAATCAGGCGGTGGCGCCATAGTAAATATATCTTCGATATCGGGCGTCGTGGGGCAGGGCTACATACACCCAGGATATAATGCCTCGAAGGGGGCAGTTAGAACAATGACAAAACAAAGTGCGGTGCGGTTTGCTAAAGACGGTATAAGAGTAAATAGCGTTCATCCGGGGATAATGCCTGCAATGCGAACTTCGGGGGTTACGGCAGATCCAATACATCGTCAGAAAATTCTTGATGCTTATGTTCCAATGAAAAGAGCGGGCGAGGCCGAAGAAGTGGGCAAGGCCGTTTTGTTCTTAGCATCTGAAGATGCATCGTATATTACAGGCGTTGAGCTGCCCGTAGATGGTGGATATCTAGCTATTTAGGTAAACATCCCGGTAAACGAAAACCAGGGATAGTTTCTAATAAGAAACGCATACGAGATTGTGTGTAGTATTATTGAGACTTTCCGTTGACAAATTTACCGTTTAAATTCGAAGATCTGTAATAAGCGTATAACAATAAGGTCTGGCTTGAACAATTGTTACCTTTATCATCTCCCAGGCCTAAAAAAATTACGTTTTGTAGGTTAACCAACAGGGAGTAAGTAATGAAAAGTAGTCTCTTAAAGTTAGGGCTTGTGAGTGTTATTGGCTTCGGAGCTGTAACAACGTCCCAAGCTGCCACGAAGCTCGACATGGCGACGCCGTGGGGTGGTGGAATTATGCTTGAGTATGTTGCTCGAGGAGCCGCAGCTAATATGGAACTCTTCACATCAAACAATGTAAAAGTGGAAGTTTTTCCCGGTGGTACACTTGGTAAAGCTCTTAAGGTTACGGATACTGTGAAAAAGGGCGTTGCGCAGATTGGACATAACTGGTCCGGATACGACTGGGGTGTGGATAAGACAGCCATTTTGTTTGGTGGTTTCGCAGGCTCAATGAGCTGGGATAAGATGATGCACTGGACATTCCGTGGCGGCGGAAAAGAGATGTGGATGGACTGGCGTATGTCCGAATTTGGTGTTGCTGCAGTACCTTGTGGTTCGGCACCGAGAGAGCTTTTCGCGCATAGTCACAAGCCAATAAGAAGCCTGGAAGATTATAAGGGTATGAAAGTTCGTACTGCAGGCGCATGGGCGGAAATCGCACAAAAACTAGGTGCTTCTACTGTAATTTTGGCGGGCGCTGAAGTTTACCCGGCCCTAGAAAGAAAAGTTGTCGATGCCATAGAATGGGGAACTCCAACTCATAACATCGTGATGGGTTTTGAAAAAGTTGCAAAATATATTGTTGTTCCAGGGGTTCATCAACCAATCGCTATGCATGAGTGCGCAGTAAATAAGAAAGTGTGGGACGGAATGTCTGACATGGTTAAGAAGCAAATTACTGCAGGCGGGAAAATGATGACCTGGGATCTTTATATGAAGCTTGGACATGATGACGCGCCAAACTGGATGAAGTACGTTAATAGCAAGAAAAACGAAATCATCGACCTTCCACAATCGTTTAAAGATGCTGCAAAGAAAGCAACCGATGAGTGGGCAGAGGAAACAGGAAAGAAAGCAAACGATTGGTTTAGAAAAATCTGGGCCTCTCAAAATGCTTATAAGGACGCTTGGTCTCAAGCACATCGTTATCGTTAAAAATAACGTCATAGCATAAAGAAAAGGCGTTAGTTCCTTTGTGGGACTAACGCTTTTTTTTACAAACTCTTACAAACCTCATAGAACCGTCTCATTCCTTCTATTTGCTGGTCTGTGTGTCCCGCCCCTTGGCCAGAAGTATAGAATGTTAAGTGGTCTGCGCCGAGTGTTAGCCATTTTTTTGCGGTTGACATCCAACCCTCGGGACTACCGTCACCAAAACGTATCCACGCCTCTATTCCAAAAGTTTTGGGATCTCGACCCTCGTCCGAAAGAAATTTATTAAGCTTGTCGAGCGCGTTAGCACTATTAGTTCCAGGGTTACCTAACGGGATCCAGCCGCTGCCATAAGTTGCGGCACGTTTTAGGGCGGCATCGGCTTGACCGCCAAACCAAATCGGTATTGGTCGTTGTTTGGGAAGCGGGTTTATACCAGCGTTAAGAACTGTATCGAACCTTCCGGAAAAATTTACTGTCCTTTGCGTCCAAAGATTATTCATCAATTGAACTTGTTCATTTTGTTTTTGGCCGCGTGTCTTCCAGTTCTCACCGAGCGCCTCATATTCAACTGGGTTCCAACCAACTCCAATTCCTAAGCGTAAGCGGCCATCGCTTAGAACGTCCAGCTGCGCCGCCTGTTTTGCTACAAGCGCTGTTTGACGTTGTGGCAGGATCAATACGCCGCTAACAAGGCCAACACGGGTAGTGATTGCCGCCATGAAAGATAGGGTGCAAAAGGTTTCATGGAAACAATCGTCAACGTCGTAAGGTCCATCAAAATTCTCATGCTTTTCTCTATCGGCGCCAAGAACGTGATCTGATACCTCTATGTAGTCAAAGCCAATTTCCTCGGCCGCTAGCGTCCACTCTCGAATTTGGTGAGGATCGCTCGGCATATCTCGTGTAGGAAAAAACGCACCAATTTTAGGGGACATATTGCGGCTGCTCCCTATAAACTTACCAGGTTGAATTAATTATTTCGTCTAAGAGCAGCATCAGCTCCGGCAAGTCGCCCTGTTACGGCTCCTCGCATAACGGATGTCGCGCCAGTATACGTTCTATAATAGATTCCAGCAACTTCTCCCGCTGCATATAAACCGGGAATTATATCGCCTTCGGTATTTAAGACACGGGCATTTTCGTCAATTTTAAGGCCGCCAAAGGTGAAGCAATTTGAACAAATAATGGGCCAAGCACGAAACGGCGGTGTAGAAATTGGCCGAGACCAGTGTGATTTGTTGATTGATAATCCCTCCGTCCGTAAGCCATCTGGGTTTAGTGGATCAAAATCAGTGTTTACTTCGGGGCAGGCGTTATTGAACTCGGTAACCGTATTCAAAAATTCGGCAGGATCTATCTTCATCTGTTCTGCGAGTCCCTCAAGTGTATTCGATTCTAGAGGTGGGACGCGCGTTCTAACAGTTGCATTCCAATTATGAATGTCATCTAATTTCTTATCGAAAACGGCATACGCTAATCCATTGCGTTGCTGCATAATTATGCGAGTCACAGCTTCATAGGTGGAGTCTACAAGAGCTGGCGCTTCATC
The DNA here is from genome assembly GCA_902589475.1 of uncultured Alphaproteobacteria bacterium. Lineage (GTDB taxonomy): Bacteria > Pseudomonadota > Alphaproteobacteria > Thalassobaculales > Thalassobaculaceae. The sequence continues at coordinate 34,038 of CACITD010000017.1, forward strand.
CGTAAATCTTAATCCGCTGTCATTAATGAGAAGGCCGTAGGAATAGTTTAGAACAACCGGCTCCCAATCTTTAGATCGTGGGTCGACCGGCTGTGCGTGAAAACTACCATAATCTCCACATGGGGCAGCGCCTATGTCCAACGCCATTTTTATTCCTTCTCCACGGTTGTAGTGACCGCCCCTTGAGACAGGCCTAATAAACTGTGCTTGGGCTCCCACATAGTGACTTAACATCTCCGGATTACCTTCAAACCCTCCACATGCAAGGATAATATTATTTGCTTTGAGCTCTAGAGGTGAGTTATTTTTTGATATTGCTTTTATTCCGGTTACAGAGCCAAAGTTATCTTGTACGAGAGTTCTTGCGGCTGTCTCGTAAAACCAAGTTATCTTCTCTTCTTCGTCTGCATATTTCCCTAGCGCGTCAACCAGTGCTAGGCCGCCGCCAATAGGTCCCATTCTTGTGGTAGATTGGCTTAGAAAATAAAGTGGTAAAAAATCAAACTTAATCCCAAATGTTTTAAGCCATTTTAAAGCTTTTGGAGCTTCTTCCGCTATAGTTGCTATTAAATTTGGATCAACCACTCCTAACGATCTAAGGACAGCGGGTTGATTCTCTTTGTCTCTAACCAGATCTTCTAAAATCGAAAGGTCTGGCCATCCACCTGAGTTTTCCGCAAAACGATCTTCAAAATCCTCCGATACTTCATTTTCATTTTTCATGCGCCAAAAGCTCTCAGTATAACGAGTATTTCCTCCTCTTTCATCAGGTGGAGCTCTTTCAACAATTGCTACATTGTCGCCGTTTTGTTGAGCTGTAATGGCGGCAGATAAACCTGCGATACCTGATCCAACTACAATTGTATCAAAGTTGTGTTGTGTGCTGATATTATTAGACATTTAATACTTTCTGGATTTCCATTGAGTTCGATTATCTTATAGAGTTCTAGCAGTTGTGCCTAGGATATATACTCAGAACGAGTGTTTGGTAATAACTATTTTTGAAATAATTAGCCACTTGTTTACACTAAGAATCGTTATGAATTTTACCCTAAGGTGTTTTAGAAGAATTGATTTTGGTGTGCTAATTTTTGGATGACTTAACGTGAATATAAAAAATATTGTTTCGAGACGTAGTTTTATTTTTTGTCCTGGACTCCGTCCAGATATGTTCCCTAAGGCAGTTAATTCGGGCACAGATATTGTTTGTATAGAATTAGAAGACGGAATTGCGCCGAAAGATAAAGATCAAGCCCGTAAACTAACGCTCGATCTTTTTACCTCTCCTCTTGATGGAAAGGGCGCGGAATTGATTGTGCGAATAAATTCGGTTCGAGATGAATTCGGTTTAGCCGATATTGAAGCCATCCTCAAAACGTCGTCTCCTCCGCCAGCTATAATGCTGCCAAAGGTTAAAACACCTGATGAGGTTAAGTGGGTAGACGAGCTTTTTTCGGAAAGAGGACATGATACTAGGCTTCATGTGATTATAGAGACAAATGCTGGTTTAGAGGCTGTCTACGACATTGCAAAATCGAGTAATCGAATAGATGCTCTATTTTTTGGGGGTGTGGATATGGCTGCGGAGTTGCGGTGCAAAAATGCATGGGAACCTTTGCTTTATGCCCGAAGTCGCGTGGCTCATGCGGCAGCCGATGCTGATCTAGATGTTATCGACGTACCTTACTTGGATTTAGAAGATCTGTCAGGAATGGTAACAGAAGCCGAATTAGTTCGAGATTTGGGATTTTCTGGAAAAGGCTGCATCCATCCAAAACAAATTAGTAGTATTAACGAAGTGTTTACTCCAAACGATGAAGCGGTAGCCAATGCAAAAAAAATCATAACAGCCTTTAAAAAAGCTGAAACAGGATTGGTTGTTATCGATGGGAAGTTAATCGAAAAGCCCGTATTACGGCACATGGAGAGAATCGTTGCTATAGCTAGCCGCGTCTCAGAAAAAAGATGACCTCGATTGATTACTTAAGGCGAAATGGAGAGCAAAGGCACTCTGCGCTAACTGACAACATAAACATTTATAATTTTGCCAGCACGGTGAACCGTAAAGGAAATGGAGTAGATAGTTTAGATACACCTAACGCTATTGTTGTTGGCAAACGATTCAAACTGTTAGCGAAAAAAAGTTATGAACCAGCAAAATGGTATAGCGTGCGTATTCTACCAAATATGAAGAGTGATCTTGAAGCAGGGTTTTTAAATTTAAACGATAACCTAGCTGAACAATTACTTGGCCTGCGTTTGAATTGTCTACATTCTTTGAAGAAGAACGAGTTTGGGTTCGATCGTATATTTATTTCTTTGTTGAAATAATACTGATCAGACTAATCATCGTAAAACTGACGCGATTAAATGTGTGTTAAAGGGCATTTTGGAAAACTGTTGAGCTTCAGTTTTCTTTAATTTAACGACGACCCCATTCGCAGATTTAATTGTTGTTTTAGCCTTATTAAAGAGCGTTGTGGATCGCAATCTCTCTCCGCTTAAAATATCCTCGCGCAACGCGCGCGAATCCGCAACTTCAAATTTTTCAACTGGTCTTGTAAGACTAGGCATATTTATCTCCATTAAAATAAGAATGGCTATATGACACATCCTCGCGCCCTGTATCAGCGCAATTTTTCTTGAGCTGGTATGCGTTTTTTGCATAGTTGGAAAATAATTTTTTAAAGAAAATTGAAGTTGTTATCGCTTTAACTGGACAAACACAACGGGCTGTTTATCTTTAGTTAAATCGGAAGCAGTTTTTTATTGCTGTTCGAGTAGCACTGGGTGTGTATCATGAAAATGCTAGTTTTTATTTTTGGAGTTCTGATAGCGATTTTAGGGGCTGCAATTTGGGGCGCTAGCCAGGTCTGGCTTAGTGGAGAGGATGTTGAAATAGGCTTTCATGGCGGCTTCGCTCTTGTTCTTGGCGCGTTAGGAAGTTTATTGGTCGGCGGGTTTTTAATGGCTCTTCTCTTCTTTAGCTCTAAATATGGCTATGATGAACAAGTTTTCTCTGCTGATGATGAAAAGCATTGGGATTGAGCGTGCACTAGCGCCATAGCTAATTAAAAATTGAAAAATTGATCGTATTGCTTCACAGTCAATTTCTATTCTCTTGACGCTACAGAAATTTGGGAAAAGTCAAATGACCGAGTATTTACCGCCAACGCTTGATTGGGTAAGGGAACAGGTGGAGCTTTATGAAGGGAGTGGGGGCAAAGAAGGAACGACGCTCAGAGACACTGGCCTTCCATGCATTATTATTACGCATAAAGGCGGAAAAACCGGCGCCATAAGGAAAATACCGGTAATGAAGGTGAAGGTAGGAGAGGGGTATGTTTTGATCGGCTCATATGGTGGCCGGCCTAAAAATCCCGTCTGGGTTTATAACTTGCGCTCACACCCTGACGTAGAAATTCGTGATCATGAAGAAGTCATGAAAATGCGCGTTAGAGAAGTTGAAAACGACTCTGAGCGTGAATATCTCTGGAAGGCAAGTGTAGATGCGTACCCACCGTATGAGGAATATCAGAGTAAAACCTCAAGAATGATACCAGTTTTTATCGCAGAGCCTTATTGATACTTATCCGGCATACATGCATACCTGCGTTAATGTTTTGCAACTCTAATAAACTCGCCGCTTATTTTTTGATAGTTGTGTTGTTTGCAAGAACGTTTTTGGAGTATAGCTCTTCAATATCGTCTTGGTTATAGCCAACTGCTAAAAGAATTTCCTCATTGTGTTCACCGACTGTTGGAGGTTGTCTTTTAAGTGACGGCCTATTACGAGCTTTCCCAAACTCCAGTGGTAAATTTGGTAAGCCAACAGTTTGTCCTGCTTCTTCACCAAAACGAGATACAAAAACATCAAGAAGCCCATCTGTTGCTAGTAGATGTGGATCATCAAATAAGTCTCCTGGCTGTCCCACTCGAGCCCACGATATTTTGCAAGTTTCGGCTTTAAATTCTATTTCTTTGCGATTGTGTCTTTGTAAACTTTTGCGCACGGCGGGAAGTAGCCATTCTCTCTCTTCCACTCTTTTTGGGTTTGTTGATAAACGAGGATCATTAAGTAGGTCTGTTAGATCAAACTCTTCTACAAATCGCTCCCATTGTTGATCGGAGGTGACGCCAATAAATAGTTCTTCATCGTCTTTTGTTTGAAAAACATCATAAATTGCCCAAGCTCGTCCGCGTGCTGGCATTGGACGAGCCTCAGAACCAGTCGCCGCCATGCCGGCCATGTGAGTACCCATTAGGAAAACAGCGCTCTCAAAGAGCGAGCTTGACACTCTTTGACCCTTGCCAGTTTTTTCTCTTTCTTGAATGGCGGCCTGTATGCCGATCACCCCAAACATCGCACCCATAATATCGATCACTGAAGCACCAGCTCTCAATGGTTGACCTGGTGGTCCTGTCATCCAAGCCAACCCGGATTGGAATTGCACCACTTCGTCTAAGGCGGGTCTATTTTCATATGGGCCAGCTAAATAGCCTTTTAACGCAAGATAGATTAACCTCGGATTAATATGCGATAAATCCTTAAATCCACAGCCAAGTCTTTCCATTGTTCCGGGCGCAAAGTTCTCAAGAATAACGTCTGTATTTGCAACCAATTTGTGTACGACTTCGCGTCCCTCTGGGGATTTCAAGTCAACCGCTAATCCGCGCTTATTTCTATTTAATCCAGAAAAAAAACCAGCGCCAAAGCCTCCTAATCGGCGAGTTTTGTCGCCATTGGGGGCTGGTTCAACCTTGATAACATCTGCTCCTAATTCTGCTAAGATTAAGCCTGCAGTTGGACCCATAACGGTTTGAGTGAACTCCAGAACCTTTATGCCATTTAAATGCTTAAGCGTCATTATTGCAGGCGTTCACGCCGAAAGGCATCGAGGCTTCCTGCATGGATAAGTTCTCCAGGTAATTGATGACCAACAATATCCTCGGCCAATCTACCAACTTCGATTAATTGGTCTAAATCAACGCCAGTCGCAATTCCTAATTCTTCGCACAGTAATACAAGCTCTTCTGTACAAATGTTTCCAGCAGCTTTTGGCTGGCCGGCAAATGGACAGCCGCCAAGACCGCCAACGGTGGAGTCAAACTGTCTTACGCCCATCTTTAAAGCGGAGTAAGCATTTGCGATGGCAAGCCCTCTCGTGTCGTGAAGATGAAGGGAAATAGTCATATCGGGCCAAACATTTCTTACTTCACCAACAACTCTTTCTATCCGGTGCGGCGCCGCCCAACCCATGGTATCAGCTAGCGAAAAAAGTGTTATTTCAGCACCGGTTTGCGCTGCAATTTGCATGCCGTCTTCGAGTGTTTTAATCACTGTCTCGGGGCTTATGTCACCTTGGTAGTTACATCCGAACGCGGCCATTACACCAATTCGATTAACAGGAATGCCAAGTTCAAGATGAGACATGACGTGCCTTTCCATTGCGGCCATGTTTTCGGCGTGAGTTCGGTTCAGGTTCTTTTTTGTAAAACCTTCAGATGCCGTGAGAGAAATCGAGCCAGAGATCGTAAGTTTGTCCTTGAATGCCAATGCCCGATCAAGCCCATTCCCATTAAAATAAAGGCCGGTGTACTCCACATTCTCATGCGCATCGAAACTTTCTACAACTTTTTCAGCATCCGCCCAACCAGGGACCAACCTAGGGTTTACGAAAGAACATGCCTGAATATGTTTGAGACCTGTTTTGGAAAGTGCATCTATTAATTTGACCTTGTCCACTGTTGAAATTGGGCCGGGTTCTATTTGAAACCCCTCTCGTGGGCCTTCTTCGTGGATTTCTACTGTGCTGGGCAAATCAGACATCTTTCCGATCCTTTTTTTATTAACAATCAAACGTGTTGGGCGATGTTAGTAGCCCAACGATATCATCGAAGATTATGAATTTCTCTCACGAAGATGTCCAGCTTTGACATTAAGATAAAAAGCACTGTTATGAAGAAATAACGATATTCCATAAGGAGGTCTAAGAACTAACTTTGATAGACTGTTTAATCTATATATTGAGTTTCATCCAATTGACTTGAATAAGTTATCAAGTTTATAAACATTTAAATATTGCTTCTTGTTACGTGCTTCGGACGAGGCGACCAGGTAAATTTAATGTTGATTGCCCCATGTATCTGACAATTTTACCAGATAAGATAGTCGCATCGTACCCGTCAATTGTCTGTACCATCCTGCGGCCGCCAGCTGGCAAGTCGTGGCGAACTTCAGGATAGTTGATGCGCAACTCTTCATAATTAATAATATTTATATCGGCTTTTTTCCCAACCCTCAGAAGACCTCTATCGTTTAGGCCGAGAACATTGGCATTATCAGAGGTCAACCGTTTAATTGCCCATGGCAAACTAAATTTTCGACCTCGTGTACGATCTCGCGTCCAATGGGTAAGCATATATGTTATAGCGCTTGCATCACTTAATATCCCAACGTGAGCTCCTCCGTCTCCTAATCCTATAATTGTGCCTGAATTTTCGAGCATATCGGCGACACTGTCGAGATTACCGTATGAGTAGTTGGATAATGGACGATAGAGAATGCCTTTACCCTCATCCTTCAAAAGAAAATCATACGCTAGTTCTTCCGGAGAAACACCCTTGGCAGATGCCTGTGATGCGATGGAACATTCAGGTGGCGGTTCGTAATCAGGTGGGTCGTTTAAGGGAAAAATACTCGCCCAATTTAATATACGCGAACGCATTATATGTTCCCCTTGAGGTTCTGTAAGCATTCGCTTGCGAAACGACGGACAGTTCAAATGGAGTATTTTTTGGTTATGAGGCAGTGTTTCTATACTTTTCCATGCATCACAGGCCATAAATGGATTAAGGGAAAGCTCGAAGCTTAGCATAACGCCTGTCGGCCGTGTTAGTACCTGCCCAAAGATATTTTTTCCGTCCTTGTGTGCCCGCGAAATATCTTTCATCGTTTCACGCCATAATTCCGGTCTATCATTTCGTTGTAAAATTGTTATAGTCATCGGCCGACCCGACGCATCAACCATGTTGCTTAGCAACAACATTTCTTGTTGAGGGTTGTCAAAATCTGAGATTACCTGCAGCCAACCTTTCCCGGTTTTACCGACGGCGCGACTTATTTCTATTAGCTCTTCTTCCGGCGCCCCTAGTGTTGGCGTGTACTCACCGGCAACAGTTCTATGGTTAATCGTTCGGCTGGTTGAAAAGCCAAACGCTCCTGAGCCGATTGCATTTGCAGCCAGTTGAGCCATATCCTCTCGATCTTTTGAAGTTGCCGCATCTCGGTTAACTCCCCGGTCTCCCATGACATAGACACGTAAGGCCGCATGTGGAACCTGTGTTAAAATATCTAAATCATAATTTTTTGCATCTATGGTGTCTAAATATTCATCAAAAGTTTCCCACGTCCATGGAAGTCCCTCTGTTAAGACAGGTTCTGGAATGTCTTCAACGCCTTCCATTAGCTCGACGAGTTGATTTCGTTGATTAGGTTTACATGGTGCAAATCCGACACCGCAATTTCCGATCATAGCAGTCGTCACTCCGTTCCAAGACGAAGGATCAATTCTATTGGCCCAGGTGACTTGGGCGTCATAATGGGTATGTATATCTATAAAGCCAGGAGTGACAACGCGGTCTAAAGCATCTATTTCTTCTTTGCCTTGAGGAATGAAACCGCCAATTTGGGTGATTAAACCATCTGTAATAGCCAGGTCTGACACGAAGGTTTTACCGCCAGATCCGTCAACAATCTGTCCATTTCTAATAACAATATCAGGCTTTGGATCCATAGTTATTCCAATTAAAATTCACAGTCTAACTTGAATTTAGTTTAAAACAGGAACTGAAGCTATAAAAGCGCCTTTTACTTTCTTTCTATAAAACAAGAGATTGGAAGACATTTAGCTGAGATACCCCGGATTAACTTATTAAAGTCGCATTTAAAAACTATATTTGGATGGCCAGCAGCAGCCCAGACCTCACTATACTGTAACAAAGTTGAGTCAAAATATGTTTCAAGCTTAGTTTGATGTCCTAGAGGTGAAATCCCACCAATTGCAAAACCGGTACGGTTTTTTACGTCCGTGGGTTTTGCCAGAGTCAAATTTGCATTTAAAACGTTAGAGGTTTCTAGTAGATCAATATTATTCGAGCCAGACACTAAAAAAAGGATAAGCGCATTTGTATCGGTGTTAACAACAATTATTGACTTGATGATTTGAGCTGCAATGCAGCCACATGCTTGGGCAGCGTCATCTGCTGTTCGAGTTGATGATGGCATTTCTAAGATATCGATACTTAAACCTAATTCCTTAGCTGCCCTTAAAACGCGGGCTGTGCTCTTGCCATGCTCCATAATTTTTGTCCATTTGTTGCCTGTAATAAATAGTCTTTTATTCTAATGAGATTGTTTGATAATATGAATGCTGAAGTCATTTTTTAAACAAGGTGAGGGTGTAATATGTCGGCTTTTTATAAGCCTGATCTTGAAACGGAGTTGGACAGTCCTTTCGTTAGAGATGAAGAAGATAAATTAATCAGAAGGTCATATTGGCTAGATAAAAGTGATAAATCACTCGTTATGATTATGACAAACGGTATTGGTTCTAAACTTACAAATGATGAGAAGAGGGCTCACCTCTTAGATCTCAACAAAGAAAGTTTAATCGATGAAATCTGTGTTCAAGAGATCCTTCCACCCGAATAACACTCAAAGATGCAACAAATGGAAAGGTTCATAATCGTTTCTGGTTCATCCAGTTAAAAACTCTCAAATTGGTACCCTTTTCATCAAGTAGAGCGGTGTGTTTGCACAAATAAAACGTGTGCCATGTTCGTTTTAGAAAGAGAGTTTACAAGATCACTTAACTTGTGGCTTAGAAACACCAAAAGAAATCTGATACCATTGGGAATAACGTGAATAAAAAAATACTTGAAACACTATTGAGTTTTCTTCTTTTTGGGTCTGGTGCAACAGGTCTTATGATGATCTGGGTGTTGATAGCCGAATATAAAGTTGATGATTGGATCGTGTGGCCACCTGTTTTGCTTACGGTGTCAATTGTTATGTTTTTCCTTTCGTGGAGCATCTTGAATTTTATTAAGAGAAAAAATAGAGAAGAGTGAAGTAGCTAGTTTTTGAGAGGAAAAAATTAATAATATCAATAAAATAGACGAAAAAGCTAATGATATCGTCAAAGGCTACATTTCCGCATTGAATGAGCGGAGTGTAGCCTCACTGGAAAGATATCTCCATTTCCCTCACACGCGAGTAATGCTAGATGGAGAGTCAAGATGCTGGGAGACTGCGAGAAAATATATAGATGATTTTCAAAGTCGCTTAGAAGAAGATAGTTGGCACTCTACTGAGCTGCTTAGCGTTGACACTGAGATCATCTCAAAAAAGAAATGCCACACCCGCATCAGCTTTAAACGTTTAAGAAGAGACGGTAGCATTATAAACACATACCATTCTCTGTATGTAATTACTGAGAAAAACAAAAGTTGGGGCATTCTCTTTGGTTCAGGGACAGGTTAACTGTCTGGGTTGAAAATTAGATTACCCCAGTTTTGTTTGATGCTTGTGATTATGCAAACCCTTTGCTCGATGGCAATGGCATTTGGATATTTCTAGCTGGTCTTACTGATGTCTTAGTTTTGCTTTCAAATAGATTTTGAATAGCGTTTACGAATGCCGCGGACTGAAGTCTTTTGGCTCGGCGGTGTGCTTCCTCGATTTCTTCGATTGAGAGTACATGTGACTGGTATAATGGGTCTTTTTGATATTCGTACATTTTTTGTCCTTACATTTTTCGTTGATTGATCAGGTATGTAATGTTGGGGGTGCTGTATGCCAAGAGCTGTTAAAGCAACCCTGAGATGCAAAAAACACATAGCTTTTGCACTAAAAAAATACCGGATATATTTTGATAAAATATAGCAACTAAGCGAATAAGAGCTCGATGAGGTTTGAAAAGGTTGCATTATTGCCTGATAAGACAAACCAATTTATAAATGTGTTACCAGGAGATATTGTGAGGAATTAACTATGAGTGCGTATTTAATAGTCAGAGCCGAAGTTGATCCATCGGTCAGAGAAGGTTTCGACACTTGGTATCAGAATGAGCATTTACCCGACGCAGTAAAAGCATTCAAAGCATTAAGCGCTAAGCGGGGCTGGAGTGAGGTAGAGGATAATGTCCACATAGCATTCTACGAATTTCCCGATGCAAATACCGCTAATAATATAGCTTCTTCTGATACCATAAAGGAGTTTATAAAAGAATTTGATCGTCATTGGGAAGGCAAAGTGACTAGGTCACGTGATGTGGTGGAGTTTTCTCAAAAGATTTGACTATATCTTCTTTAAATTTGTTATATCGGTTACCCAATCTAGCGCCGAATTAAAAAAGGCCTGTTGTCTGGGTATTAAGCTTTCTCGCTGATCCACGGTTCCAACTCTGATGCCAAAACGTCCTGGCTGTCCGTCCGCTGGTTTTGCGTAGATTCTCGTTCCGCAGGTGGAACAAAATGCAAGACTTCTCCGCGCCCCGCTATCAGCAATCTTTTCAAAGTAGGTAAGTTTACCATCCTCCAGAATAAATTCTTCGTTAGTTACGCCTACCACCACCCCGTAGGCGGTCCCTGAGTTAATTTGACAGTCTGTGCAATGGCAAATTGTAACAGTTTTAGGGTCTATAGTCGCCGTGTATCGAATCTTTTTACAAAAACAGCCTCCGGTAATTCTCATTTAAAAACTCCACAACTCATTAAACGAAAACACTATTTATAAATTATTATAGAAATCTATACGGGTAGTTTTAAGCTGTAATGTAAAACTGTATAATAGTTTGGATTGAAAAGTAATCTTTCAATTATTTGAAATTATGTTGTTGAAGGGCTGTTACTGCACCAATGAAGCTAGCCAAAGATACTAAAATTATGATCCGGCAGTCGCCAAAAGCACGTAAACGGCTGGAGAAAGTCATTGATAAATATCCAGGAGACGCCATAGCGCTGTTGAGACGCTGGTTGCAAGAGCGTAATGTTAAAAAATAGTGTTGATCAGGCGGTCTTTTACATATTTATAACTTCGGGTAGTAT
>CACITD010000018.1 GCA_902589475.1 uncultured Alphaproteobacteria bacterium
TTGAAACTTTAATTTCACTCTTAAATTTACTTGTAATATTTACGAATTTGGCGGCAGCTCTTGCGTGAAGACCTTTCTCATTATGGATGGTCAAACTTATCTCTTTAACATCCTCCGTCACTTTGCTTGCCCAAGAATTTGAGAAGCAGTCATAATATATTTTTGTCCGGCTTGTTTCGCTTGGTCCACTGCCTCTGAAAAATTGAGTGTTGATCTAACACTGGCTAATTTCACGAGCATGGGAAGATTAATGCCGGCAATGACATCAATTTTTGCGCTTTCCATAATTGAAATTGCTAAATTCGAGGGAGTTCCACCAAACATATCCGTAAGGACTATTGTCCCTTTGCCGATATTAACATGATTGACAGACTCCAATATACTTAAACGCGTTTCTTCCATATCGTCTTCGGGCCCGATACTCACAACTGCAATATTTTCTTGCGGTCCCACCACATGCTCAAGAACTTTTAATAATTCGGCACCTAGGTTCCCGTGTGTAACGATTACTAATCCTATCTGGTCGGGTGAAGCGTGATCGCTCATTTTGAAATTTACCTTGCTGGCTCTATTAAAATCAATTTATCGTTAGGTCGCGATGTCTTGTGGAAAGAATATAATCAGACTTTTTTAGCCAGTGAACAAATTTTTCAGCGACAAAGACCGATCGGTGCTTACCACCGGTGCATCCGAAAGCTATCGTTAAATAACTTTTCCCTTCCTCCGCATACTTAGGAAGCAGTGGGTCTAGTAATTTTGTAAGATTATCAAAAAATATTTGGAAGGCTGGATCATTTGCTATAAATTTGCGAATTTCATCTTGCCTGCCATCTAAGGGTCGCAGTTTTGGGTCATAGTGTGGGTTTGTCAAAAATCTAACATCAAAAATCATATCGGCCTCTCTTGGTAAACCATGTCTAAAACCAAAAGATATAACAGTGACGGTAAGTTCTTTGCTTTTCTCGAGGTTAAGCGTGTTTTTAACTAGAGTTTGGAATTGAGGTAACGTGAGATTTGAAGAGTCAATGATAAAATCAGCGGCTTGTCGGACACCTTCTAGAAGTTTTCGCTCGGTTTTAATGCCATCACTAACTGGCCGATCGATAGCTAAAGGATGCTTTCTTCTCGTCTCTGTAAAACGTCTAATTAAGCTTGCGTCGTTACAGTCTAAAAAAACCACATAAAATTTAGCTTTTTCTAATTCTAGTTTCTCCAACGTATCGAGCAAGCTTTGTGCGCTAAAGCCTCTCGTTCGAGGATCAACACCAACCGCAATTTTTTTTTGTGGCTCAGTTTCTGGATTTGAAATAAGAGGTGAGAAAAGGTTGGACATAAGTGTTAGAGGCAGATTATCGATCGCCTCAAAATTATAATCCTCCAGCAACTTCAAACAGGTTGAGCGGCCAGCTCCTGAGAGCCCCGTTACGATAATAATTTCAGCTTTTGGTTCTATTCTCATATTCACCCGGTTCGTGGATCATGAAAAAAGTCGTCAACTTAAATTAAGTAGGTTTCAATTCCTTGAACAGACTCATCGCTAGCGAAACCTTCTCTACTGCGGAGCAGTGGAACGCGTGCAAGCGAAAATTTGGTATTTTAAGATCAAAATAATCTACGAAATTGGTATCCGGAAGTCTTTCCATAGCGTCCTCATTGACTAGGTCTAACACTAAAGCTACTTGAGCTCGTTCAATATACGGAAATTCAAGAATACCAAGTCCCCGTACTTCGAGTTTACCAGCTATCGTTGCCGGAGGAGAAGCAAATATTTTTTTGTTTTCCTTCCAAAGCATTGTCTGGTCATCTGATATTAAGGTGGCACCCCTATTGATACACCGTAGCGCTAAATCTGATTTCCCGCACCCTGACGGCCCTCTAAAAAGAACAGCATCCTCACAGAATGCGACGCAAGTACCTGGAAAATTCTCCATGATCATAAAGCCTTTTATTGAATATTGCTAAAATGTGGGTATCAAACTTCACCTTTGTTCATAATAGGTAAGGTGATAATAAATCGAGCTCCCCTTATATTATTTTGATAACCCGTTCGATTTTTCACAGATATTTTACCGTTATGAGCCTCTATTATTTGCTTGCAAATTGATAGGCCTAGACCAGAATGAAGACCAAATTTTTCTGCCGGTGGCCGCTCGGAATAAAATCGCTCGAAGATGGCATCTAATTTGTTCTCCGGTATACCTGGACCGTCGTCATCGATTGTAATTTTTACATTAGTTGTGTTTGCGCTTACAGTAATATCTATCTTTGAGTTCAGTGGAGCGAATGTAACTGCGTTATCAACAATATTATCAATGACTTGAACAATTCGATTCTCATGCCCAAAAATTAATAGTTGGTTCTCGTCTTCTTTTATATTGATCGTTAATAACTTCTGCTCAAACCGATTTTGAAACTTTCTTAACTCATGAAATGCAAGTAACAAGCTTTTTATGTCTATTGTCTTAAACGTTTCTCGGCTCAGCTCGGCATCGAGCCGTGAGGAGTCAGAAATGTCTGTAATAAGGCGGTCTAAACGATTTACGTCGTCTAATATAAGGGCCAATAATTGATCGCGTTTATCGCTATCTTTTATTTTTGTTGCTGTTTCTACCGCGCTTCTAATCGAGGTTAGAGGGTTCTTTATTTCATGTGCTACATCTGCAGCAAATTTTTCGATGGCATCAAACCGTTGCCGCAGATTATTAGTCATTTTTATCAATGCTTTACTCAAATCACCTAGTTCATCATCTCGTTTGGATGCTTCGGGTATCTCGGACCTGCCACTTCGGTCATTTTTTATTCTTTCTGCGGCAGAAGCTAAACTGAGGATTGGTTTTGTAATTGATCGCGATAGGTAAAGTGATAACGCAGAAGTAATTACTAGGGCTATAATAACAGCTATTATGAGTTCCTTTTGGTATGAACTGAACGTAGCATTGACTTTCTCATCTTTCATGGAAAGGAGCAAAACACCGAGGACCCGTTTGTATTTTTGAATTGGCACTGCTACCGTAAGCAGCCTTCCCCCGGTCTCTTTAAGCTTAACAGTTTTTATCGAAGAACCTTGCAATGCGGAGATAACCTCGGGGAAAGTATGAGCTAGCTGAATTTTATGGGCTTCAATAATTGGACCTCTCACTTGGATAAATGAGTTAAAAAACTGCGGGAAGAAATCATCAAAAAACTTTTGGAAAAAGATATCTGGAAAGATGGAGGCCAGGGGTTTTGTAGTTACGGGCGGGACTCTACCTGGTAGTTTTTGACTGTCTGCTACTAGCCTGCCAGCAGTATCAAATACTCTTGATCGAGCGGGAGACCTTAAGGCGGATCTGTTTATAACATTCTGGACAGCAATGCTCGAAAGGTAGGTGTGAATTCCAGGGTTATTCGTGACGGCAACCTCACCAAGGGCATTTGCAAAAAGCTCAGCCTGATGCTCTAGGGCTTCCAATTCTGATTGAATTAGGGTTTCTTCATAACGATCAAGATGAAGTACGGCTATTAGTATCACAAATATAGCAATGATATTAATTGACCATATTTTTAACGTCAGTGGTGAAACTTTACGTTTTCCTGACAATTGTCTCCGTGATTTTTTCTTGATGAGACGGCTGCTGAACATTGAAGACAAAACTCTCAATAAAAGCGAGTTCCTATGTTGCTAACTATTCTTTAATATTTTTATATCTGTATCCTATTCCATAAATTGTTTCAATTTCATCGAAATCTTCATCAAAGCTTTTAAATTTCCTGCGTAGTCGTTTTATATGACTATCAATTGTTCGGTCATCTACATAAATAGTTTCTCCATATGCAGCGTCTATAAGTTGGTCTCGTGTTTTCACAAGACCTGGTCGCTTTGCTAACGACTCTATTAAAAGGAATTCGGTGACCGTCAGGTTTAGTTCTGCTCGTTTCCATTTACAGAGATGTCTTGCTGGGTCTAGCAGTAAATGGCCTCTAGTAATGCCCGTGCGGCAGTCATTTCCGGTACTATCACTATTGAGTTTCTGGCGCCGCAGTAATGCCTTAATTCTCTCAAGCAGCAGTCTTTGAGAAAAAGGCTTTGTTATGTAATCGTCAGCCCCCAAACGCAAACCTAATAATTCGTCTACTTCATCATCTTTTGAGGTAAGAAAAATGACTGGTAGAGTGCTCTTTTTCCTTATTTTTTCAAGTAATTCAATACCGTCCAATCTCGGCATCTTAATGTCTACAACAGCAAGGTCTGGAGGGGTTTGACATATTCCAAGGAGTGCATCCTCGCCGTCTTTATAGGTCTTAACCAAAAAGTCTTCTGCCTCTAGCGCCATTGATACCGAAGTAAGGATATTTCGGTCATCATCAACTAGGGCGATTGTATTAGTCATTTTGACCCTCCGCACATCTATCGAGTCGTGAAAGCTAGATGCAAATTAAGGCATAATTATGACTAAAAGCCTACACGGCAAAAGTTTTTCTCGAATTTCTAAAAGCCCCCAAAACCGGCAAATAGATAGTAGTGGTTTTGTTAAAATAAGTTTGCTTATGCGTCACTACAAAGATTTTATAAATCGGGATTAGTCTACTGTTCATAATAAGCATGAAAAAACAATATGTTACCAGTTCTTATATTTTGATGCTGTATTTTAAGAGTAGAAATTTAAATTTGTGCACATATGAGTTGAACATATTTTGACTATGTGATGGTTGGGCCCCAAATGTCAGAGTTTGAAAAATTGTGCAAATAAAGGTATCGATAGGTGCAAGTAGAAAATATATTTCTCTAAATACACAAAGTCTGCTTAACTATCAGCATTAACCTAATTTTTGATGGAATTCGCCTTTATTTTCTGGGGATTAGATATTTAAACTTTTCGGGAAAGATCAAAGGCTCTAGAAAGAACTAACGGCAAAGAAAAGTATGGAGGCAATGTTGGGTAAAAATGGTGTGGCCTCGAGCTCTGAGCACCTTCAGTTGCATGGATTGGAAAATTTAGGCTCAATTCACTGGAATCTTAGCGCTCCCGCTCTTTATCAAGAAGCCATCCGAAGAAACGAGGGGGTAGTGACGGCCGGAGGTGCGCTCACCGTTGCTACCGGAATTCATACGGGTAGGTCGCCAAAGGATAAATTTATCGTAGATACGCCATCTATTCATGACCACATAAATTGGGGCAATGTGAATAAGCCCATAAGTGAGGAAAACTTTGACTCCTTATTTAAAAAAGTGACCTCTTACCTTCAAGGCCGTGACGTATTTGTCCAGGATTGTTTTGCGGGAGCTGACCCTGAATACAGATTAAATGTTCGAGTTGTCACAGAATCTGCTTGGCCAAACCTATTTGCACAAAATATGTTTATCAGGCCCTCATTGGATCAAAAACAGGGTTTTCTACCCGATTTCACGGTAATCCATGTTCCTGGTTTGCAGGCCGCGGGAGCAAATGATGGTGTGAACTCAGAAACCTTTATCCTGGTAAACTTCGATAGAAAAATGGTTTTGATAGGGGGAAGCCATTACGCAGGGGAAATAAAAAAATCAATCTTCGGAATTCTTAACTACCTGCTTCCAGATAGAGATGTCCTGCCGATGCATTGTTCAGCAAATGTTGGAAGCAACGGTGATAGTGCGATTTTTTTTGGATTATCCGGCACTGGGAAAACGACGCTATCTGCCGACAAGTCAAGGGCCTTAATTGGTGATGATGAACACGGTTGGTCACAAAATGGGATTTTTAATTTTGAAGGTGGATGCTACGCAAAGGTTATAAATCTATCTGAGGAGGCGGAACCAGAGATATATGCCACCACCCAACGCTTTGGCACCGTTCTAGAGAATGTGGTCTTCGAGCCGGTGACAAGAAAGCTGGACTTATGGGATAAGAGCCTTACTGAGAATACTCGGGCTTGTTATCCACTTGAATTCATTGAAAATGCAAATTCTACCGGGATAGCAAACCATCCCAAAAATATTGTATTACTGGCTGCAGATGCATTCGGTGTTTTACCCCCCATATCAAAGTTGTCGCCTGAACAAGCCATGTATCACTTTCTATCTGGTTATACTGCTAAAGTAGCAGGTACGGAGAAGGGAATGGGAAGTCAGCCTGAAGCTACTTTCTCCACATGCTTCGGAGGACCATTCATGCCAAGGCGCCCAACCGTCTATGGAGAAATGTTGAGAGAAAGATTATCTAAACATGGAGGCTCGTGCTGGTTGGTTAATACAGGATGGTCGGGTGGGTCCGTTGCTGATGGTGCAGAAAGAATGAAAATTGGTTATACACGCGCCATGCTTAGAGCAGCATTAGATGGAAAGTTGGATGCGACGCCTATCAACTCCAACAATTGCTTTGGGCTTGGTATTCCCGACGCTTGCCCCGATGTCCCTTCAGAAATTTTGCAACCAAGAAAGGCTTGGTCTGATCCAAAAAGATATGACAGCGTTGCTAGAGATTTGTGTGGAAGGTTTGAGAATAACTTTCAACAATTTGTTGATCATGTTGACAAAGATGTGTTGGCTGCTGGGATAAGTGTTTCATAATAAAATCGTTCGATTGATTAAATTAGATATTCTAAGCGACACTGGAGCCTAAAACGTCTTAGTCACGACCTAATTGAACACACTTTCCCCCGCCTTCTTTAAATTATTATGAATTGGATAATCGATGTATGACTTATTGTCGGGACTCACAATAATTGAGGGGTCAGCTTTTGTTGCAGCTCCTTTGGGTGGAATGACGTTAGCTCAGCTCGGGGCTAATGTTATACGTTTTGACCCTATCGGCGGAGGTATGGATTTTAAACGATGGCCTTTAGATGAAAGAGGAAATAGCCTATATTGGAGCGGATTAAATAAGGGCAAAAAATCAATTACTATAAATATAAGGGAAGAGGAAGGTCGCGATCTTATTAAGGCCTTAATATGCGCGCCAGGGCCTGAAAATGGAATATTTTTGACAAATCATCCACCTGGAGGGCCTTTGAATTTCGATGATCTTAAGTCTAAAAGAAAAGATCTGATCATGTTAAATATTTTAGGTAGTCACGATGGGACACCAGCTGTGGACTACACTATTAACTGCGCACTAGGGTACCCATTGGCTACAGGGCCAAGAAATAGTGAGAAGCCAGTAAACCACCTGCTACCAGCATGGGATCTTGTAACTGGCAGTATGGCTGCAACTGGTATCTTGGCTGCTGAACGTAGGCGAAATCGATCTGGAAAAGGGGAACTTGTAAATCTAGCGTTGTCAGATGTTGGTATTTGGGTAGCAAGTGCCCTTGGGCATTTAGCAGAAAGTGCTTTATTGGGAAGGAGTAGAGAAGCTGATGGTAACCATATTTATGGTGCATTTGGCCATGACTTTGTAACAAGAGACAATTATAGAATCATGTTAACAGCCCTTACCAAAGCCCAATGGAAGCGACTAAAAACGGCTATGAAAATAGAGGAATCTGTTGTTGAATTGGAAAACAAATATAATACCGACCTTGACGATGAAGGTAGTAGATATGAGTGTCGGGATGCGATTGTAAGCCTAATAGAGCCATTTGTTTCACAGAATGATTATCACACTATAAAGGTTATATTGGATGAGAATGGCGTTTTGTGGGGTCCTTATCAAACCTTTGATGAGTTGGTAAAAAAAGATCCACGTTGTTCTGAGGCAAACCCATTAATTAGAACAATTTTTCAAAAAGGCCTAGGAGAATTTCCTGCAGCAGGCCTCCCTCTTCGTTTTCAAGAATTGGAAGAGCAGCCACTTAAACCTGCGCCGAGTTTAGGGGAACATACTGACGAAGTGATTTCTAATATATTGAGCCTTCCAGATCACGTCATCAGTGATTTCCATGATCGGGGGATTATTGCCTGAGAAAGTTATCTTAACAGAATCAGCCATATTACGAAGTTAGTTATGCCAAGTTCCTTCTAAATTGTTCTCACACAACCAGTCGGCAAAGTTGGTATGTGAGTAAACCTTCTGTGCCCAATCAGCAAGGGTTTCGTTACGATGTGTAGCGGCAAAGTACCTTGGCAGATGCGCAATCCAACGTTGATGCTTTCGTGGAAAATGAAGATATGGAAAAAATTTAAGTTGTTGAAGAGCCTCAGGCAAACACTCAATTCCGTATTCGTTTAATATAAATAAGGACGCGGCCAATCCGGTTCTATCAGCACCGCCAGAACATTTGAGGAGAATAGGGCGGTCAGCTGTGTTAAATACCCTAACCACTTCAATCAACGTTCCTTTTTTGGGAAGCCTTCTTGAATGTAATGAAAGGTCGATATGTTTAATATTTAATTGGTTGCAAAGCCTCTGCTCTGGTGCATACCAATTAGACAAAGGATTCTCGCCGCGTAAATTTATGAGCGACTTAATTTTGTTTCGTTTTAGTAGATAATCAAAATATGACCCATACGCTTGTGCAGAACGATATAATTGATCATTAACTTTATGCCAGTTGTGGGAACTGGTTATAACAAAGTTCCAAAAAAACAGTCTACTTACCCTTTCCTGGTGTCCAAGTCGTTGGATCCGCTGGTTGTTGCTCTCTAGAAACAGAGTTCTTAACTTGATGTTCCCCATCAACATTGACTGGGGGAAACCATATCCATGGTATACCTTTTCCCTCTGCATATTTTAGCTGTGCATTTAACTTTCGATCTTCATGATATTGTTCGACGTTAAACCCTCTTTGCCGCAAAGTCTGAGCTGTATTATTCACGAGTCGGTAGGGGGCTCCTCTAGAGTGAATTACTAATATTTCCGTTGGTGACTTTCTATCAGTTTTTATTCGCTTCTCTTTGAGGAGTTTTGCAAAAATACGGCTTAACCCTATTGAGATACCAATCCCTGGTAAACGTTTGCTCACGAAATCCCCTACCAGGTTATCATACCGCCCACCACCACAAATTGATGGATAGGAAGGATATTCCGCGAAACGTGTTTCGTAAACTGTGCCTGTATAGTAGGCTAAACCACGAGCTATTGAGAGATCGACAGAGAATGCCTGCTTATCGATATGTTCTAGCTCTTGCATAACAAAGGTAAGTTCTGTCAATCCCTGATCGAGTAATTCTGAATGCACTCCCAAGTTCTGAATTTGATCTGCGACTTCCTGCCCAGAGCCACAAATTTGTGTGAGTTGAAAAATTTTATCAATAGTTTTGGCGTTAAGTCCTAATTCGACTTTAAGTAAATCTGCGACTCCATCAATACCAATTTTATCAACTTTATCAATCAGACGTATAGCTGCTGACGTATTATCCATATCTAAGCCTGAATAATAGCCTTCCAATATTTTTCTATTGTTAATTTTAGTCAATACTGGTCCGGCATCGATTAATTTTAGCGCTTGATTCATGATTGCTGGAATTTCAACATCAAAATGCAATGGGACTTCTCTTGTATCAACTACATCAATGTCGCATTGCATAAATTCTCTAAAGCGCCCGTCTTGAGGGCGCTCGCCTCTCCAAGCCTTTTGTATCTGATACCTTTTGAATGGAAAGTCTAGTTTTTCCATGTTCGCGGCAACATAGCGAGCCATCGGGATCGTCAAATCATAATGAAGCCCAAAAGTTGGCTCTCTATCTGAGTTGGGTGTATCCAATAATCGTCCTAATGTGTAAATTTCTTTATCGGTATCACCCTGCTTTAAAAGCACATCTATTGGTTCGACTGTTCTTGGTTCAATTGAAGTAAAACCATAACTCTCAAAAATAGTGCGAATTTGATCTATCCAATCAAGTTCAACTCTTCTTTCCTCCGGCAGAAGTTCTGGGAATCCGCTTATGGGACGCAACTTTTCTTTTGCTGTTAAACCGGGTTTTTGGGATGGGCTCATCGAACAGGCTCTCTATTAAAAGTACTACTCTTATTAAACAAAGGCGAAGGGATTGATTTATACTCGGCAATTGTGGGGTTTAAATTCGTCTGTAAGGCTGAATGTTTACTCTGGCCCATCCATCCCCATTGCGTGTTGATATATCGCCAATAGTTCTTCTTGTTCTAATCGATCTTCGCGATCCATTCTACGTAGCCTAACTATTTGTCTCATTATCTTTGCATCAAACCCGTTCCCTTTAGCTTCAGAAAAAATCTCTCGGATATCTGCTGTTAAAGCTGTTTTTTCTGCCTCTAAACGTTCAATGCGCTCAATATAGGACCGTAGTGTCTCACCAGCTATGCCACCAACATCTACCATTTTTTTTCCATTATGTTAAAGGTACCCAAGTTACCAAAAGAACAAACTCTATGACAGAACGTCTTAAATGATGTGTTCGAGAGGTTCAAATTAAATTTGAATAAAATTGCCTAAATGAAAAGGTGTATTTTGATGTTATCAAATTAAGTCGCCTTCCCGAAGGTGTTAGTTTTAGAGGGGCCAAGCTTCTTATCATTCTGGTTTTATAGGTCGATTTAGGAGTTCTGATACTGAAATTCTTATATCTTTTTCATTATAAAGAATATCATGCACCGTTTTGCAAATAGGTAAGTCGATATCAAGTTCCTTTTGCTTCTTCATAACGGAGGAGGCGCTAAACCAGCCCTCAACAACACCCCCTATTTTCTCACGTGCAATATGTTTGCCGTTGCCATTACCTAAAAGCTCTCCAAATAAAAAATTTCTTGATTGTCTACTTGAACAACTTAGTAATACGTCCCCAAGCCCAGACAGGCCGGATAGTGTTTCTGAGTAGCCGCCTAAAGCTGTAGCTAAACGACGCATTTCTGACAAACCCCTTGTGATTAGCGCTGCCTGGGAGTTTTCACCAAAACCTGCCCCTTTTGCCATCCCACTAGCAATAGCTAATACATTTTTTACAGCTCCTCCAACTTGCACGCCAACAAGGTCCGAACTAGAATATATGCGGAATGTTGCGCTGCTCAATTGTTGGGCGAGATGTTGGCTGTCTTCAAGATCTTTCATGGCGAGTGTTGCGGCGCTCGGAAACCCTTTGACTACCTCGGCCGCGAATGTAGGCCCCGAAAGATAGGCTAAATTTTTTTCTGGAAATATTTTTGACAATTCATTTGAAAGCAGATTGCCAGTGGTTTGTTCGAAGCCCTTTGCACAGCATATAACTTTTGAACTTGAATGTATCAAAGGCGCACAATCCTTTGCAACTTTTCTTATAGCATTTACTGGTACTACAAGAAGATAAATTTGGGATGAGCAAGCGACCTTAAGATCAGTTGTTGCTTTTATTTTTGAGCTCAATTTAAGTTTTCCAAAATAGCGTTCATTTTTGTGATGTTTGTTTATGTTGTTTATCGTCTCAGAGCTTCTTCCCCAAAGTATTACTTCGTGGTTTAGCTCAGCAAGCATATGGGCTAAAGCGGAGCCCCATGCACCCGCACCTAGAACAGAAATTCTCGAGATCAACATCCTGTATTTCCCAAATACGTAAACCTAATCTAACTATTCTCTAATGGCCATCGTGGCTTTGGCAAAAAATCAAAACCATCAAAGTCCCCCTGGTTAAATCGCTCTACACCAGCCCAAGCAATCATTGCAGCATTGTCGGTGCATAGAGAAATCGGAGGGGCGATAAATTGTATCCCCTTTTGATGACTAAGAGTTTGCAATGCCGTTCGTATACTTTTATTTGCAGCAACTCCGCCGGCGGCAACAAAAGAGAGGCTTTTACTTAAATCTGGCTGGCACTTGTCGATAGCATTTGCGCAGCGATCCACTATGACGTCACAAACAGCCTTCTGAAATGACGCCGAAATATCCGCTTTATCCTGCGAAGAAATATTACAAAGTTGATCCATTTTATATCGAACAGCAGTCTTCAAGCCAGATAAAGAAAAATTGCAATCCGGTCTGCCTAGCAGAGGTCTAGGGAAACGATATTTTTCAGGATCACCTCTGAGAGCAAGTTTTTCCAGGTTTGGACCACCCGGCATTTCAATGCCAAGTAACTTGGCAATTTTATCGAAGGCCTCGCCAACTGCATCATCAAGTGTAGTCCCTAATAATTTATAGCTACCTACATCTTTGACAAATAAAATTTGGCTGTGTCCGCCAGATACAAGCAAAAGAAGGTAGGGAAAATCCAATTGGTCTGTCAGCCGGGCAGTCAAGGCATGGCCTTCTAAATGATTTACCGCTAGGAAAGGTATTTGATTTGCTAAAGCTAGGGCCTTCCCAAACGTCGCGCCGACCAGCACTCCACCGATGAGGCCTGGGCCACCGGTGGCAGCAACTGCGTTGAGGTCGCGAAAGCTGATTCCTGCTTCTGTAATTGCGCGGGAAACTATGATATCGATTGTCTGTGCGTGGGCTCTCGCGGCTAATTCAGGAACTACCCCGCCGTAGGGTCGATGATGTTCGAATTGAGAACCGACTACATTTGACAAGATTCTGAAGTCGTTAGAAACCACGGAGGCTGCAGTCTCATCACAACTTGACTCGATCCCAAGCACCAGAAATGGGCTACGCGTCTCACCTTTAAGATTAACGTTTTCCTCAGCCATGATGAATTTCTAACTTCCCTTGCATGCGGTAAAGGTCTACACATTCATAGCATGAATACCTATACTAAAAAAACACCCCTTATAAAGTTAGGCACCCGAGGGTCTAGGCTAGCACTGGCCCAGGCTGAGGAGTTTAAACAATATCTAGTCGAGACTATCGATGTTTTTAGAGAGCCTGGCGCGGTGGAAACAGTTGTTATACATACGACTGGCGATAAAATATTAGATCGCCCGCTAAGCGAAGTTGGGGGAAAGGGGCTTTTTATGAAAGATATAGAAAAAGCCCTCGTCGCAGGACATATAGATGCGGCTGTTCATTCAATGAAAGATGTGGAGACTTTAGTAAATCCTAAAACAACAATTGGTTGTATTCTGCCCCGAGAGGAGATTAACGATGCTCTGATTTCTAATTCATCAGAAAGTTTAAAGGATCTTCCGTATGGTAGCATAATTGGTACGTCTTCTGTTCGGCGCGTAGGCCTAATCAAAAATCAGCGTCCAGACTTAAAAACAGTATTATTTAGAGGAAACATTAACACAAGATTACAAAAATTAGACAATAGAGAAGTTGATGCAACCATTCTTGCCGTTGCCGGATTAAGACGCGTTGGCTTGATCGACCAAATAACGCAGAAGTTTACACTTGAGGAATTTCCACCAGCCATTGGACAGGGTGCAATTGGTGTGCAATGTAGACTGCCAAAATGTAAAGCTGATGAAGAAGTATTAAATTGGATTAGCAAGGTAAATCATAGAGAATCTGCTATTCGTGTCGAGTCAGAAAGAGCGATGCTCGGAGCGCTCGACGGATCTTGCCAGACCCCAATAGCTGGTTTTTCTGAACTGACACAGGAAGAAAACATAATTTTGAAAGGCTTTGTGATTTCGCCTGACGGAAAAAAAATTTATTCAGAGGACGGTACCTCTAGTCAAGCAGACGCGGCCAAATTAGGGCAGGAAATTGGTCAGCGGCTTTTGATAAAGGCTGGTTCGGATCTGGTTAGATAGATAGTAATGAAAGTTATTATTACCAGAACGGAGCCAGAATCAAAAACCTTGGCGGCCAAATTATCAGAGATCGGCATGCACTCGCTTATTTCACCAGTGATCAAAATCGTCTCTGTGCCGACTATGGTGCAGAATATTCCAGAATTTCAGTCTATAATAATAACCAGCAAAAATACATTGGCCACGATTAAAACACTTAGTTTAAATAAAAAAACACCGATGTTTTGTGTAGGTGATGCAACAGCTAGATTATTTAAGAAAGCAGGTTTTTCTAATGTTAAGTCAGCTTCTGGCAACAGTGAAGACTTGCTACGGATAGTTAAGCAAAGTTGTACCCCGGTGAGTGGACCCCTATTGTATCTGGCCGGCCAAAATACGCGTGGTTTAATTGAAAGAGAGCTAAGTCAATCTGGTTATATAATGGAAAAAAGAATTGTCTATCGGGCGGAAGCCGCTACCTCTTTAACAGATGCTGCTCAGCACGCTCTTCGGTATGGAGAAGTTGTTGGGATATTCATATTCTCACCGAGATCAGCTATGATACTAAATGAATTGATAAGAAAGTTTAGTCTACAAGACGCGTTAAAGCCTGTTACTGCATTTTGCCTAAGTGAAGCTGTAGCTAAGGAAGCTTCAAACACGGTTTGGAAAAAAATACTTGTTAGCAAAAAACCCACACAGAAATCGATATTGGCACTCGCAAAAAAAAATAGTAAGTCTCTTCTTAATTAAGGGATACAGAGCCTCTTGATATGACGAGGGCAAATTATGGCCAAGCGTGAAAGTAAAAAAAGCGTAAGTCTAACCGATCCAAAGCCAAATGCTAACACAGCTGGGCCAGGTTCTATGAACTACAAAGCAAAAAAACGATCAACGATAAAGTGGTTTATTGCTGGGGCATTGCTTTTATTGATGATATTTTTAGGAGGTGGGCTATTATTCTTAGATCACTTCCCAGCATTGCGTCAATTTACATTAGTAGAGTTTTTAAAGCAGTCTGTTGCCTTGAAAGATACAGAAGGCAATGCAAACTTGGTTGTTTCTGAAAAAAAAGTAGAGAGTGAAGAAGAAAATAAGGAGGATTCAAATAAAACTCTGACGGTAAGTAATGCAAAGAGAGATGCACAATTAGCTGCGCAATTAGAAAAAGCTTCAGACAAACTTTATTCCCTGCAGCAGCGTGTTCAGAAATTAGAGAACGATCAAAAAGAGTTTGATACTTATGTTTCAAGCCAGAGACTGAATAACTTATCGAAAGATGAAAAACAGATTAAGTTGTCTGTGCCAAATGAAACCGCTAATTCAGATCAAAGCATTTTGATTAAGGTCCAGGAAATTAATAGCGAGTTAAATGATTTAAAAGCCCAATTACAAGACAGAAAGTTGTTTGTCGAAGGAGATAAAAGAGACAGATCAATATTTCAGGCTGAAGAATCAATCTCTGAAACAGGCGCGGTAATAGATATAACCACCCCAAAGTTGCTGCAAATAGGCGTTGGTCAATTAGCGAATTCAATAGCATCGGGTCAGGATTTTTCTTTCCAGTTAGCTTTAATAGAACAACTTGTTGGCGAAGAAGTGAAGGTAGCTACAATAGTAGAAAAGTTAAGGCCCATTGCCTTAAGGGGGGTGAAGTCTAAAAACTTTTTGAAAAATGACTTTATCGAGAAAATAGACCGAATATCAATCCCGACTTTAGAAAAAGAAACAATATTTGGAGAACTTAAACATCAATTTAAATCACTTATAAAAGTTAAAAAGTTACGGGGAATAGCGTTAGATACGGATGAAGCGATACTAGTTGATGCCCATGAAGCTGTTAGAAAAAATAATTTTAAGTTAGCAGCCGAAAAAATCTCAGCTTTGCCAGACTCAGTTCGCGTGCAAATGAATGATTGGTTGATGATCGTAAAAGATAGAGTAGAGGCATATGCATTATTATCGAAGCTAAAGCAACTAACACTCGCAGAATCCCGTCAGAAAAATAACTGAAAATGTTCAAAATACTTTTTTTCTTTTTATTCCTGGCTTTTCTGATTGGGTTATCTGTCTGGCTTACGGATAATCCAGGAAGCGTTGTAATATATTGGCTAGGTTATGAAATTCAAACTTACTTCGGCGTGCTGCTGGTTGCTGTACTAGGTCTATTGATTTCTATCTTAGCACTTGCACGAATTGTTAGAGTAATTTCTAAAAGTCCGAGAGAGTTTTTTAATGCACGGAAGAGACGTCGCGAGACTGATGGTTATAAGGCACTTACATTTGGTATGGCGGCTGTCGCTGCAGGTGATAAAGATGAGGCTACAAAGTTTTCAAAGCAAGCTGATAAGCTTTTAGGGAATCCCAGCATAACACGATTATTATCTGCGCAAACCGCAGCGCTTAATGGTGATGGAGAAGCAGCCTCAAGATATTTCAATACCCTAAGAAACGACAAAGAAACACGGTTTGTTGGTCTTGTGGGCTTGATAAGGCAGGCCCAGCATTCTGGTGATGCTGTGGCTGCCCATAAACTAACAAAAGAAGCTTACGAATTACGTCCAGGGTCAGCTTTTATCGTCGAAACATTATTCGATCTGCAAATAGCAAACGGTTCCTGGGAAGAGGCAAATAAAACTCTTGCCGATGCCGAGCGAAGAAAAGTGAAGCCAGCAAATTTAGTCAAAAAGTCTAGAGCGGTAGTCTTATCGGCTCTTGCTCAGTCAAAGAAGCTTGAGGGGAATGAAGATGAGGCAATCTTAGCATCTGAGTCAGCACTTGATTGCGATAAAGAATTTGTTCCTGCGGCACTCATAAGAGCTGGTTTAATTTCTGACCTAAAATCTCAACGAAAAGCTGTTTCGCTTATCGAGTCATTTTGCAAACGGAAGCCACATCCGAAAGTCTTGGAGGCATACCTGAAGCTTTGGCAAAAGGAGGAGGATCTGAAAAAGTACCAAAGATTACAGAATTTATTGGATCATAAGGTTTTGGACGACGAAGTAATCCTCGTCATGGCCCAATCAGCATTAAACGCTCGTTTATGGCGGGAGGCACGAAGTAAAATCGAGTTGATCATAGAAAAAAGGGTAACAGTTTCATATTGCCTTTTGATGTCAGAACTTGAGAGACTTGAGATGCATGACGACGACTTGTCTAAAAGTTGGTTGGAAAAAGCGTCGCGAGCACTGCCAGACAAAACGTGGGCATGTAATAGCTGTGGCGCGGTTGCTCTAGAATGGTCCGCAACCTGTGGAAATTGTCATGCTTTTGATACTATTATTTGGAAGGAGCCTCCCAGAGTAGAGCAGCTCCACACCGTGCTTGTCTCTGAGGATGAGGAGCGACAGGCTCAAGTTATAGAAAATGAGAAATAAGGACGATGATCTTGCTAATAGTGCCTGAAGCAATAAGTTTTTTTAATTAGTTTAATGCCTGAACGATTTCGTCGCACATCGATTTTGCGTCCGAAAAAAGCATCATTGTATTATCTCGGAAAAATAATTCATTATCTACACCAGCATAACCTGAGGCCATAGACCTTTTAATAAAAAGTACGGTTTTTGCATTTTCAACGTCCAGTATAGGCATCCCATAAATTGGGCTTGAAGGGTCAGTTTTAGCGGCCGGGTTAGTTACATCGTTAGCACCTATAACAAAGGCGACATCAGCTTGTGCGAAATCTCTATTTATTTCATCTAATTCTAATACTTGTTCATAAGGAACATTTGCTTCAGCAAGGAGAACATTCATATGGCCTGGCATGCGACCAGCAACGGGATGAATAGCGTACCGAACATCGACTCCATCAGCTTTAAGTAATTCGCCCATTTCGCGCAAAGCGTGCTGTGCTTGTGCTACGGCCATTCCATAACCTGGGACGATTATAACCGAAGATGCATTTTTCATAATGAAAGCGGCATCTTCTGCGCTCCCAGATTTAATGGCCTTATCGCCGCTTGTTGTGGTGCCAGAAATTTCCGAATCGCCACCAAATCCACCTAGTATTACGCTAAAGAACGATCGATTCATTCCCTTACACATAATGTAAGATAGAATGGCTCCCGACGAACCTACTAACGCTCCAGTCACTATTAAAAGGCTGTTCCCAAGTGTAAAGCCAATGCCACAGGCGGCCCATCCAGAGTAAGAATTCAACATAGATATCACGACGGGCATATCAGCTCCGCCAATTGGTACAATTATCAAAATGCCAATAACCAGCGATAATAAAAATATGCTCCAAAAAATGCTCTCACTTTGCTCAATGGTCATCCAAGCCACTAAAGCGACTAAAGTAATTCCTAAGATTGCATTAAGGGGGTGTTGGCCTGGGAACGTTAGTGGTGCGCCAGTTATAATCCCTTGCAGTTTCCCAAATGCTATAATTGAACCTGTAAAGGTTATTGCACCTATGGCTAGACCAATTGACATTTCTATTAAACTACCTGGGTTGATGTTTAAAAAAGTGCCAATCCCGTAGGCCTCAGGCCTAAAAAACGCGGCTGCGGCCACAAAGCAGGCGGCTAACCCAACCAAGCTATGGAATCCTGCAACTAGTTGAGGCAGGGCCGTCATTTCTATTTTTCTGGCTATGAATGTCCCTATTCCACCGCCGATAACAATTCCAGCAAGAATAACTTCGTAACTCAAAACAGTTGGCAGAGCTAAAGTAGTTCCAACAGCGATAGTCATCCCTAGAATCCCAAAAAGATTCCCTTGACGCGCTGAGTCAGGTGAACTTAATCCTCGTAGTGCAAGTATGAAAAATATGCTCGAAACTAAGTACAGGGTGGCTGAAATATTATCGGTCATCGTGGTTTCCTAAATCAGCGTTTTTTCTTAAACATTGACAACATTCGTTGGGTGACAATAAAGCCACCAAAAATATTAATTGAAGCTAAAACCACTGCGAAAAAACCCATGATTTGAGCAAAGTTCGTTTCAGAGGGACCGGCGGCTATTAGTGCTCCTACTATAATAACCGAAGAAATAGCATTTGTTACGCTCATAAGAGGTGAATGCAAAGCGGGAGTGACACGCCAAACAACGTAGTAGCCCACGAAGCAGGCTAAAACCAATACTGTAATACCAAAAATAAACGGATCAACGCTTCCTGTTTGCACTTTACACCTCTTTATTCAGTCCTTTGGATAGTTCCTTAGATATGCCCCAATGTTAGGATAAGAAATTATAAAAATATATTTCGAGCTTCCTTTTATGTCGATTAACTGGATTACACTGAAGTTGTAACCGCATCGTGCACGATTTCCCCATCTTTTGTTATCATCGAACCTACGATGATTTCATCTTGCATGTTAATCTCTATTTTATTTTCTGAACTATTAATAAGCGGTGTGACAAAATTTAGCAGGTTTTTCGCAAAAAGTGCTGATGCGTCAATTGCCACTCTGCTAGCCAAATTTGTGCAGCCAATTATTTTAATACCGTTACGGTCGACCACCTTATTGGGTTCCGAAAGCGGACAATTCCCTCCTTGCTCTACGGCAAGATCCACAATTACCGAACCAGGCTTCATAGTGTCTACCATTTCTGGTGTTAATAAAACCGGAGCTGGTTTTCCAGGTATTAAAGCAGTGCAGATGATGATATCCTGCTTAGCAACTGTAGCTGCGATTAATTCGGTCTGCTTCTTTTTATACTCATCACTCATTTCCTTGGCATAGCCACCGCTTGTCTCAGCTTGCTTGAATTCCTCATCTTCTACAGCAATGAATTTAGCGCCTAAACTTTCGACGTTTTCTTTTGCCGCTGGTCGAACGTCACTCGCCGATACAACAGCACCCAGCCTGCGAGCGGTTGCAATAGCTTGAAGCCCCGCAACCCCCGCACCCATAACTAAACATTTAGCAGGTGGGACGGTTCCTGCAGCAGTCATCATCATCGGAAATGCTTTGCCATAAGTTGTAGACGCTTCAATAACCGCCTTGTAACCTGCTAGGTTGGACTGAGAGGATAGAACATCCATCGCTTGGGCTCGGGTTATTCGGGGGATTAACTCCAGCGCAAAGCAGGTTATGTTTTGCTTCGCAATTAAGGTTATTAAATCTCTATCTTTATAAGGCTCCATAAGGCTTACCAAAATTGATCCAGTTTTGAGAAGTTTTACTTCATCAAGCTTTGAGACATCCGTATCTTTTGGCCCTATTGGTTTATTAACTTTTAAGACGATATCAGCGTTTTTCAGGACTCTCGATGCGTCGTCTAAGATATTTGCCCCGGCTTCCTCATACTCCTGGTCTGTGATTGCGGCTGTGATACCGGCTCCCTTTTCTATGTTTACTTTGAGCCCCAGTGCAATAAATTTCTTGACTGTATCAGGAGTTGCGGCTACCCGCTTCTCGTCCGATCGCCTCTCTTTGATTATTCCAATTTGCATTGAATGTGCCCTCACAAAACACTTTAATAAATTGAAATCTTTTCCTCATAACCTAACACGTAGTGGGTTTTCTGAGGAAACCCACTCTTTTTCAATTTCTCGTGGAGTTTATTAGGCTTTTAGGAGCCTTGACGCAACGATTTTATTTTATAAGTGAGCCGCGTCGTTCGACTTCTAATTTCATTAAGTCGTCTTTTAAAAGTTTTTGGATTTTCCCGTTAGCTTTTTGGCAGGCGATATAGTCGTCATTTCGGGGAAGTTTTACATGATTACTTGTTTTTATTTGACAATTTTTGTTAATCTTTGATGCTACGGCATCCCAATTTTCTCTAGTGAATTTGGCTTCCTCTGCGTAGTAGAGATCTCGCTCGTCTGCGCTTTTAAATGAGTTTTTGCGAAGTACAATATGTAGTTTTCTTGGCAAACCTGATAGAGGTCCCACGCTCGCTCGGTTATAATTGCTGTTTTGGGCTGTGACGTTTTGCCCCAGTTTCAGCCTTTCTAACAAATTAAATGTTCTTAATGGAGTTAAAACGATTACTTTATCCCAATAGTTTTCTTTAGAACATTTAACCTTTATTGGCAGCTTTAGTATTGAGAGATTTATAAAGTGGGGAACTTCTGTGCGTCTAACAGTAGTATTCGCTCCATCGTACTCACATAACAGGTTTGTTTGGTTAGACGTGATGAAAGTGTACTCTGAAAATTTTGTTAGACCGGGGCTGTCAGATACCGGTTGTGCACAACCCGAAATAAGCAAACAGAATCCTACTACTAAGTTTGAAATGAAGTTTATGCTTATTCTCATAAAGAGACCATCCAAAATCCTATGATTAGAATATTATCAATTGAGCTTTGGAAGATCAAAGCCTGTCTTAGAAATAATCTTAAAGTCTTTTGGTTTCAGTTGAATCTTATGATAGCGAGCACCATATCCGTATGGGACAGTACTTGGAGTAAAATTTGGTGGTTAAATCAGGCAATCGCGGATTAGTAATTTGGATATCTTTTCTGATATTGATGGTTATAACGATGGTCATAATAGGGGGTATAACGCGAGTAACAGGCTCGGGGTTGTCGATGGTAGAATGGCGACCGTTCGTCGGATGGTTGCCTCCCTTAAATGACCAAGAATGGCAAAGAGTATTTAATCTTTATAAAAGATCGCCAGAATTTATATCGCTGAATTCTTGGATGGACTTGTCCGCTTTTAAACAAATCTTTTGGTGGGAATACGTTCACAGGTTATGGGGCCGCATGATTGGGTTAGCTTTCTTTGTCCCCTTGGTGTTCTTTTTAATTTCTCGGAAAATTCCAAAACAACTTGCCTCAAAAATTTTATTAATAACCATCCTTGGATGCATGCAGGCGTTTATTGGTTGGTGGATGGTAAAAAGCGGATTGTCTGGAGAACCTTCTGTAAGCCAATATAGATTGGCTACCCACCTTGGAATGGCGTTTATTATTTTAGGGGTGTTAGTCTGGACTTTTATGGACCTAGTCGTCGGTGTTGGGTTCTCGGCAGCAACCAGCATAGTACGCCATGCTTCATTGGTCTGTGGACTGATTTTGGTTACAATTCTAGCGGGTGCTTTGGTGGCAGGTTTAGACGCCGGACTTGTATACAACATGTTTCCGTTGATGGGCGGAAAGATTGTTCCAGAGGATTATCTCGCTATGGAGGTGATATGGCGGAATATTTTTGAAAATCCTGCAGCGGTTCAGTTTAATCACAGGTTATTAGGAACGGCTACTGCACTTGCAATTGCATGGTTGCTGTTTAGGTGTCTGAAGTTAAATATCACCGCTCCTACAAGAACGGCTGCGTATAGTCTCTCAGCCTTAGTTATTCTGCAGTTCAGTCTTGGAGTTTTAGCTCTTACAAATGGAGTGCCCCATAACCTAGCCGTAGCTCATCAACTTGTAGGTGTTTGTCTCTTTATCAATAGCTTGGTTTTGATAAGGCTATTAAGAGTGCCGGGGAGTGCAATCGAAGCGGCTCAGTATTCGTTGCTGCGGAGATAGAAGCCCGCCAGGAGACAGCTTTATTCAGAAGCTGTTTGCTCCGCTTTTTCTATTCTGCGTTTTAATGTTCTAGCGTCTGACGCTAGCTTGGCATTCTTCGTATTTTTTAGAAACGAGTCCAAACCGCCTTTATATTCGATAGTTCTGATCGTCGACGCCGCTACTTTCAAGCTCACCGTTTCACCAAGCGTTTCACTAATGAACGAAACCTTCTGGAGGTTCGGTATAAACCGTCTTTTATTCTTATTATTAGCATGGCTGACGTTATTACCTGTCATCACGCCCTTGCCGGTTATAGAACATCGACGAGCCACGAGACCATCTCCCTTTTTGATTAGTCACTCAATACTCAAAATAGTAGGGAGAGGATATACGCCACTCTTTATTCAACGTCAAGGTAGCTATGTTTTTTCGCAATGCTTTAATTGTCGGTTATCTTAGGCGTGTCATAGCGTAATCAGCAAATGATGACAGCTTATTTTGACAAGACTGAATAGCGCTTAGGTCAAGGTTGCATCCAGATCTATCTGTGATTTTATGAACTCCAGTTCCAAGAAGTAGTGAGCTAAATCCAATAGAATTGGCGCCGCTTATATCTGTTTCTAAATTATCACCAATCATTAGATATCTAGAGGCGTCCATTTTGCCGCTCAGCGATTTACAACGCTCAAAAACGGCAGGGTAGGGTTTCCCTATGTACGATACCACCCCGCCGATAGATGAATAATAGGCGGCTAGATAACCGGCACACATGTGTGTTGTATTACCATGCACTACCATTTTATCGGGATTTGTGCATAGCATGGGAATATAAAGTGATTTGGCTCTCTGTAGGATTTTAATGTAATCGTCGAGTGTTTCCTCGGCTTTGTCAGGACCAGCGTTGAGAATCCATTTTGATTTATCAAGAGCGGTCTCGATTACAAAGTTTTCTTCAGGGATTACGTTTGGATAGCGGTTAGGGCCGGTTAGGTAGACTGGCCCATCGAATCGTATTTTTTTTGACTGGCGCCCGTTAGAAAGCTGCCGTTTCGCCTCTCCGCCTGATGTAACTACCTCATCAAATAGGCTTTTGTCGATTCCTAGTGCACTTAATCTCTCGTACACCACGTTTTCTATCTGAGGAGAATTGGATAGAAATATTATACATTTATTTTTTTGACGGAGACTTCTTAATACGTTTTTAACACCTGGAAATAATTTTTGCCCATCATAGATAGTCCCCCAAATATCAAAAATAAAAACCTCAAAAAAATCTGAAATTTCCTCTATTGATTGTAATTCTTGAATTGCCATAGATCTATTTTTTTACTGCTTTTGGTTCTCCGAATAAGTAGCCCTGGCCGAAGTCAATTTTGAGATCTAAAAGTTCAAGAAGCATCTCTTCCGTCTCTATTTTCTCAACAATTAAGTCCATAGCTTGTCGGTCCATGGCACCTTTCAAGGAATTCATGTTGACCAGGGCGTCCTCACCTTTTGCAACTTCATGTAGAAGATGGGCGTCTATCTTTATGAATTTAAAGCCGTTCCTAGATAGTGTCGAAAGATCAAAGTTCAGGTCTTTCAGTTGATCAACTGCTAGTCGAAAGCCCAAACCTGCGAGTCTTTTTAAATTCGTTTGTATCTCAAATGTACCGTCTTCGATGGTCTGTTGACTGAATTCAAAAATAAGACTAGAGGCTAAAGATGTGTTATTAGCCATGAAATCTATAAAATCAGTGAAAAACTCAATATCTGTAAGCGTCTTATTTGAAATATTACAGAAGAATAAAATGTTAGGCTGCTCTCGTCGTGTCTGGCGAACGAGCTGTATACATCGGAATAATAAAAGATTGTCTAAAGCTGCTGTGAGACCGGCAGCGTCTGATATAGGAAGATACTGCTCGGGTCTGATAATATTTCCTTCATTGTCAGTAATTCGGGAAAAACACTCATAAAAAGCGGGAATTCTTTGAGGCAAGCGCACGGTGGGTTGTATAAAGAGCTGAACTCGGTCTTCTCTAACCGCTCTATCTAAAAAAGTGAGTATCTCTGCATCGTCATAATTTAGAAAAGGTTCACGTGGTCCAGCTTTGTTCGGTGCGTCTTGGTTCACTTCCTCGTCATCAGGTTCCATTTCTTTTGCAATATTTTTGGTGGTCTGGGTTTCACTAACCTTTTCTGTAACTTGTTTCATAAGGCCTCGGAGTATTCGTAATTCCGAGGCAACATTTTCAGTCTCGGGTAGTATATCAATTCTTTTTTGCAAGTCTGTAAGCTGTTTTTCAATTTTGAGAATGTTCTCTTTCGTATTTTTAAGTTCGATAGAAACATGGTGACTTTTTCGACTGATTTTCCTCAACTGCAGGAAGAAGATAATAATTAAAACTAGTGATGTCGATGTAACCGAAATGACAAGGCTGAGTGTGCTGAGAGTTTCTCCCATTAAGATTTCGAAAAGTGGTCCGGAAACGAGCGCGACTATAAAGAGTGGTATGATCAGTATTTTTGACACCAGCAACGCTCCTTTTAGATTTGTACCTCTTTAGAAGCCCAATAGTCAGCTTCGATACCAACAGCCTCTGATATATGCTCTATGTTATCATTTTTTAAGGCCTCAGATAATCCTTTGTTAATTTCGCTAAACAACCTAGGTCCTTTATAAATAAGCGCGGTGTAAAGCTGTATGAGGCTAGCCCCAGCCTTGAACTTGGTATATGCCGTTTCAGCACTGTCAACTCCACCGACTCCTATTATTGGTATGCGTTGTTTTGCTGCAAGGAAGGTCTGCGCCAATTTTTGTGTGGAAAGTTCAAAGAGAGGAGCTCCACTTAGGCCGCCTGGTTCACCTTGCTTAGCATCTAAGAGATTTTGGGGACGACTAATCGTTGTGTTTGAGATAATAATCCCAGAAATGCCACTTGATACAGCCACGTCAACAATCTCATTGATTTCTTCATTTCTTAAGTCGGGAGCAATTTTTAGAAGTAAGGGGATTGGACGGTTCGAGTCATTTTTTTTCCATGAAGCTGTAATCAGCGTGTTTAAAAGTTCCTCCAGTTTCTCTACTTGCTGAAATGAGCGAAGCCCGGGCGTGTTTGGAGAAGAAACATTTACAGTGACATAGTCAGCTATATTTCTTAAAAGTGTTAAGCATTCAACATAATCTTCGACAGGCGTTTGAGTACTTTTATTGATCCCAATATTTACGCCTAAGACCACAGATTTATCTCTACGTTTGCTTAGACGCTCTAGTCCACCCATAATGCCTTTGTTATTGAAACCGAGCCTGTTGATAACCGCATTATCTGATGACAATCTGAATACACGCGGACGGGGATTACCTATCTGGGGCTCAAGAGTTAGTGTTCCTGCTTCGACGAACCCCGGACCAATTTGAGATAGCTGGTCAAAAACTTCTCCATCTTTATCAAAGCCCGCTGCAAGGCCTATAGGATTCCGAAATCTTAACTCGAAAATAGTGGAAATAGTCTCTGAAAATTCGTTGCACCTCAGATCTTTTGATGATGCAAAACCTAACTTAAGCATTTTTATAGTCGCAGAATGCGCTGTTTCTGCCGGAAGATATCGAAGTAATCGGAGTGAGATTGTCTCTAAAAGTTTATTCATGCGGCTCGTCTTTGAGTTTGGGTAATAAATGATTGCCAGAATCATCCATTGGAATTGCGGTTAGTTGGGTAACGTATCTCTTAAGGAAAGGCCCGTATAAATGGGGAAAATATTCATTATTTCTCGCTGGTTCCCATTTCAAATCATCAACGATTAAATGAGCATCAACTTCAACTAGAAAAATGTCTTTTTCTCCGTTTCGATGCTTCTTTGCACTAATGGCTAGTTGCTTCGCAGTTGAAAAATGAACAAAACCGTCATTTTTATCCTCAGCAGATGGGATATAAAAGTCCAGTTCTAAAGACGCATCCAAATCTTTTTTTCGTGATAGATGATAAATCCATCTATTTTTCATATTTTAATAGTCTCCGAAGTCTTAGTGGTTAATCGAACAGTATTAAGTGCTGTTCAAAATTTATTTTACAAAAATAATTAATTTAATTAGCTAATTGCGCTTCTCGACTTTTTTATTGTGGCTCCCACAGCCTCGCAATCAGAAAAAACATCTAATTTTTCAACGTGTATAGCCGCAGAAATGACCCTTTCATCATCTAATGCGATATCGGCGATTTTATCAGCAAATGTCTCAACTAAAACAACATGGCCCTCTTTTGACAAATTCTTTATTTTGTCTACTAGTGTTTCATAACACCCCACGTTCTTATAAATTCCCTTGCTAAAACCCTCTGCCGGGTAGTCTAATTCAAGCTCAACATCAATAGCTACTCGCTGCTTACTCTGTTTTTCGTGTTCGTGAACACCAATGAACATGTCAACTAGTAAACGCCGGATTTTCACAAGATATATTTGGGCCATTTCAATTTTGTCCTCTCAACTTTTGCCGTTAGCTAACATTAAGAGATGAAGAAGAGTTTCTTACGGTTCGCTCTTCACAAAATTCTAAAAATAAAGCGTTTATAAGTTGCAAAGTTTGATGCTGGGTTTAACTACGTTTAAAAAAATAAATGTAAAGGTAATGCTATTATTACCGCTTAGGCTCAGCAAAAAAATCTACTGGGCGCATTAGTTTATTTTCTTGATTAATTAAGGCACCTAATTTTGCGCTTTCCTGTGTATAGGTAATCCAATCAGGGTCGGCCCACATTGCTGCGCGCTTGGCTTCTCGGTCCCCTGCGTTTTCGTACCCCCATATATGAACGTATTGGTTAACATTCCCAGTTTCTGTGACAAGGTAAGCAATTGGTTGTCCGAGGTGCTTTGTTTGCGGCGCCTTTCCAAATTGTTCATAGACTTCTAGATGCTTTTTTATTGTTCCTGGTTTGCATGTGTAAGTACGGACATCTAGTAACATTCTTGGCTCCATCTTTAAAAGTTATAAAAAGTTTCTCAATGTTATTTAGTGATAGTTTTCATTACCATATCATTGCATGGCTTCGTAGTTAATCGCATCATGTCGATTAAGTTTTTTAGTTGCTGTAGGCATTGGGTATTTTAGTCCGGTAGCACAATTATATAAAATAGCAGTTTCAGTCTTTTTGACCAATCCATCTTTCAGTGCAAGCTCGTAAGCTGCAAGCGTAGCAGCACCTTCTGGACAGAGTAAAACGCCATCGCGTTTGGCCGCATCATCTCGGGTTTCAAAAATATCTTCTTCCGAAACAGAAACGGCAAAACCGCCAGATTCTCTCACCGCGCGAAGGATTAAGAAATCACCCACAGCAACGGGAACTCTTATTCCGGCGGCGGCGGTTGTAGCGTTCTCCCATACTGGCGCATGTTCTTCGCCTTCTTGGAATGCCTTTACAATTGGCGCACAGCCATCTGCTTGAACCGCAATCATTTTGGGTCGTTTTTTGCCTATCCAGCCAATTGCCTCTAGTTCCTCAAAAGCCTTCCACATCCCTATCAGTCCTGTTCCCCCTCCTGTTGGATAAAAAATCACATCTGGAAGTTCCCATTTAAACTGCTCAGCTAATTCCAAACCCATTGTTTTTTTACCTTCAATTCGGTAGGGTTCTTTGAGCGTTGATACGTCAAACCAGCCGGTTGTTTCTTTACCTTCACCAACAATTTTCCCGCAGTCATTTATTAAACCATTTACGCGGTACACTGATGCACCTTGAAGCTCTATTTCGGAAATATTAATTTCGGGTGTGTCATCAGGACAGAATATCGTAGTTCTCAGACCAGCGAAACTAGCGTACGCAGCCATTGCCGCACCCGCATTACCGTTGGTTGGCATAGCTAGATGATTGAGTCCTAACTCTTTGGCCATAGAAACAGCAAGTGCGAGACCCCTTGCCTTAAAAGATCCTGTTGGCAACCGCCCCTCATCTTTAACCAACAGATTTTCCGTTGGCACCCCCAATCGTTTAGATGTTTCGGGCAGCGACATAAGCGGGGTCGTTACTTCTCCTAGGCTTATCACATTTTTGGTTTCTTTAACTGGAAGAAACTCCCGAAATCTCCAGAAACCGCCCTTTCTGCGTGCTAGTTCATCTTTTGTTATACTTTTACTTAATTCTTCCAGGTTGTATCGTACCAATAGTGGTCGGCCAGCTTTAGAAAGGCCTTGAACGGTAGCCGCCTTATAAGTTTCACCCGTTAGTGAGCACTCCATATGAGTAACAAAGTTGGGGAATTCTTTAAGTTTTGTATTCGACAAAGCTAAATTCCTTTAAGAATATTAGGTTACTAGCGTTATATACATTTGCTTATTACTGAGCTTGGTTTGTTGGCCCTATTCAAGACAACTTGATTACGCATTATAAGATATTTTTTTATAAAAAAATTTTTGTGACGATTTTTCAAACATTACATCGCATATACATTTTTACAAATGATGAATATAGGTTCTATAGTCGACAAATTATTATGCTTGGTCAACGCAAAGTTATTTTAATGCAATATCATATTTGAAAACGGGGAAGTCTACATGATCTATGAATTTCGAACCTACACCACTGGCCCGGGACAAGCTCCTTTGTTAGCTAAATATTCAGCAGAGATAGGACGGCCGATAAGAGGAGACGATCACGGAAAACTGGAGGGCTATTGGTTAACGGAGATAGGGCCACTAAATCAAGTAATGCATCTATGGTCCTATGAAGATATGAATCATCGAAGCGAAGTAAAAGCAAAGCTAGCTGCAAACGAAGCATGGAAAAACGAGTATCTTACGAAAACCGGTCCCCTCATCATCAGGCAAGATAACAGACTGATGACTGCCACAAAGCCACTTGTTGCCCCAGATAGTGAAGGAAATATATACGAATATAGATATTATCGTTGCAAGGTGGGTAAGACAAAAGTATTTGCCGAGGCTATAACCAAGGCTATGAGCGTAAGGGAACGACATTCTAAAAATGTTTGCATTTGGATCACAGACACCGGGCAACCTAATGAGGTTTCGCACTTGTGGGCTTATAAGGACCTGAATCATCGCGCTGAGGCGAGAGCTGCTGCTGCTGCCGATCCGGACTGGAAAGAATTTTTGAAAGATGGACCAGATAGACTCGACGAAATGCACGCTTCTATACTTCTGCCCTGGAGCCATTCTCCATTGAAGTAGGGACTTTAACGTTAGTTCAGCCATAAAACATGCTAGGGGTTGAGATCGGGGCTTTTAGAAATTTTTTTAAATATTTGCACACGGAGTTAACCGAACAAGCAATGCAAACTATATGAAGCCTAAACGCCGAATGAGATCTTCTGGTTTTTGACCAGATTCTCTTAAGTCTTTCAGCGAGGCAGATTTATTCCGTTTTGCCAACCTCACGCCATTTTCATCGGTAATTATTTTATGATGATGATAATCTGGGGTTGGTAACTCTAAAAGGCTTTGAAGCAATCTATGAATATGGGTGACCTGAAATAGATCATCTCCTCGTGTGACCCTTGTAACACCTTGTAGTGCATCATCTATTGTGACCGACAAGTGATAACTTGTCGCAATGTCTTTTCTGGCTAATACAATATCGCCAAATATTTCTGGTTCTGCCGATTGCTCACCATGCGTGGTGTCAAACCATTTTAATTTACCAGCCAAACTTGAGGCAACTTCCATACGTAGCCGAATTGCGTATGGCGCGCCTTCTTCCAAGCGTCGTTCATTTTCTCTCGTTGAGATGTAACGCAATGTGTTCCTGGGAGAACTCTGATTTATTTTCGCAGCATCGTTTTCGTGGGGAGCGGACATTGCTTCTGCTAGCTCTTTGCGTGATAAGGTACAGCGATAAAGAAGGCCGAGATTGTGGAGTTTTTCTAATCCCTTTGTGTAATCAGCCATATGGTTTGACTGTTTTCGAACTGGTTCAGGCCATTTGAGCTTTAACCATGATAAATCTTCCAAAATAGATTTTTCAAAAGCGGAGTTGCATCTTTCTATGTCAATGTCCTCTATGCGCAACAAAAACTTACCGTTATTTAGACGAGCTTCTCGTTCTGCAATTAAAGCGGAATACGCGTGCCCGAGGTGAAGATTACCTGTTGGACTTGGAGCAAAACGAGTGACAATTTCCATAGATATAAATATTCTCAAGATAGTTTCTTAATAAATCTTATGTCGGATTCGATTGAAATTAAAGGGACCTGTGAGTATCACTAATTTAGTTTAGTAGGCAAAACCAACATTAGTAGCGGAGACGAAAAAATGATTAACTTGGAAGGTCCTAGGCAACCGCCAAAAAACGGTGAACCAGCTAAAGCGCTTGCAATCTTGTTACATGGCTACGGTGCTGATGGTAATGACCTTATTGGTTTAGCACCGGTTCTTTCCTCTCAGCTACCACATGTTGAATTCATCTCGCCGCATGCTCCATTCCCCTGCGAAATGTCGCCATTTGGTCGCCAATGGTTTAGTTTAGGAGACAGATCGGCAGATGCGATGTTGGGTGGGGCCAGAATGGCGGCTCAAATACTCGATGATTTCTTAAATGAGCAGCTAGAGAAATCTAAATTAACGCCGGATAGATTAGCGCTGATCGGTTTCAGCCAGGGTACTATGATGTCTCTATTCGTTGGACCTCGCCGCTCAGAACAAATTGCTGGGATTGTTGGGTACTCTGGGCGTTTGCTTGCGGAAGATCTGCTGAAAAAAGAGATAAAAACATCGCCCCCAGTAACCCTGATTCATGGCGCAGCGGACGAAATGGTCCCTGCTGAAGCTCTTCAGCATGCGGTTAAAGGGCTGGAAGATGTTGGCATCACTGTTACTTCAGAATTGCGCCCTGGATTAGGCCACTCAATTGATGAGAGAGGACTGGAAATAGCAAAGTTGTTTCTATCAAAAATAATAGGGAAATTTGCTTGAATATCTGGATATACTTTTTTGTGTTTTGCTCTCTGCAGTAATCTCGAATGTAACTATTTAAAACTAATTTCGTTTTTGATAGACACGGTTACCTAGAATCGAGGTAGTGTTAAATTGAAAAGTTCCTTACGCGGCTTACATTAGAACAAAGATTTTGCATGAAAGAGACTTTGAAGTGAACCAGGTTGAAAACTCTCCAGTTCTAGTGCTGAACGCGGACTATAGACCCCTAAGCTACTTCCCGCTCTCTCTTTGGTCGTGGCAAGATACTGTCAAAGCGGTATTTCTAGATCGGGTAAACGTATTATCTGAATATGAACATAAAATACGTTCTCCGAGTTTTGAGATGAAGTTGCCAAGTGTCATCGCTTTAAAGGAGTTCGTGCTGCAGTCGCGGCGGCCGGCCTTTACTCGATTTAACGTGTTTTTGAGAGATAGATTTTCTTGTCAGTATTGCGGCAATAAGTTCCCTACTCAAGAGTTAACTTTTGATCATTTGGTGCCAAGATCGCGTGGTGGAACGACGAATTGGAAAAATGTCGTAACAGCTTGCAGTAGGTGTAATTTAAAAAAAGGTAACCACTTGCCTGAAGCAGTGAAGATGCATCCAAGAAATCAACCCCGAATTCCATCTAATTATGAGTTGCAGGAAAACGGACGTGCCTTTCCACCAAATCATCTGCATGAAAGCTGGCGGGACTTCTTATATTGGGATAGTGAGCTAGAAGAGGGGGATTAAAGCCTTACTTATAGTCGTTCTGACAACCAAATTGCCAATTTACTGCCTGCGCGGATCGTTCTTCTCAGAACAGGATAACCAGGCGTCGTCTCCCCACCAAGATCGATAGCCTTGTCTCTATGTTCTAGCTCTTCGTCTCTGAAACGATTGATCGTTTCTCTCAGCTCACCCTCATCTTCTGTTAACTGGGCGGCCTGGTCTGCGTAATGTTCGTCGATGACCTCTTCAACGGCTACTGTGCAAGCCATTGCGGCTTTTGGACCCAAAAGAGCAGTACCAACGCCTAATGCGAAACCGGCTACATTCCAAAGTGGATGTAGCACAGTGGGTCTCACTTTTCTCTCTACGATAAGTTTTTCAAAAGTTTCAAGGTGATGCAGCTCCTGATCTTTCATATG
This sequence comes from uncultured Alphaproteobacteria bacterium, assembly GCA_902589475.1. Taxonomy (GTDB): domain Bacteria; phylum Pseudomonadota; class Alphaproteobacteria; order Thalassobaculales; family Thalassobaculaceae. Next base: position 31,904 of record CACITD010000018.1, read on the forward strand.
CTCTATCACGGCGGCATCTTTAGTATTTTTCAGCACGGCTAGCTGGCCCTCATAAATTCGCTTAGCCCCGAACTCACCAGCATGGTTAACCCTAATAAACCGTTCTACAAGATCTGACTGGGATAAGTCGCCCGGAAGTTCTGGCTGTTTCACTTTTCTCTTTTTCATATCTGTGCCTTTATGTTCCTCCACCTAAATATGGCGAATGCTGCGATAAAAGAAAGTCCTAGCGACAGAATAAGATTATAACCTGCCATTGAAACGCCAAATAAAGACCAGGCTATCTCATCACAACGAACTATTGGCTGCTGAAGGAGTTTTAATCGAAATGCTTCAACGCTTGTTGCCTCAATGTTGCTGCCACAGCCTTGAGTGCCAGGCCAAAATTGCTGTTCCACGCCAACATGAAACAAAGCAATGCCAGCACCTACCAAAGACGTGAAAGCTAAAATGACAAAAATCCGCACTACGGACTGAGGTGACAATTTGAAGACGAGTGTCACCATGCAAAGGCTGATTGCCAAACCATGCGGAATTCTTTGATAAATACAGAGAGAACATGGTTTTAAGCCACCAATATACTCAAAAGCGAAAGCAGCGATAAGCGCAGCAGTTGAAAACAAAATTATGATAAAACAGCTCTTGGTAAATATAACATTGTTTTTGCTAAGCATAAAAAACAAGCTTTCTCAGTTACTAAAAGACTTTAGCCAAAAATAAATCACAAGCAAGCAACAGCCCGTTGCGATGGTAATTAACCCGAAATATTTCTCTAACAAGTCTCTAATTTTATCCCCGAAATAATAAAGGAGAAATGAAACCACAAAAAACCGGAGTCCTCGTGATAGGACAGACAGCCCGATAAACAGGGCAAGGTTTAATTGTGCCATACCACTTGCAATGGTGATGATTTTATACGGAAATGGTGTAAGCCCGGCTAGCAATACCGCCCAGCCTCCCCAATATTGATACATTTCGCTGAATTCAGAAACATTATTTTGGTAACCGTAAAATTGGATAAGCGGCATGGCTGCTGTCTCGAATAGGAGTAAACCTACAAAGTAGGCGGCGACACCCCCGATGACTGAAAAGAGGGTGCAGGTTAACGCAATCCGCCACCAGTCTGATGGTTTTGCGAGTACCATGGGAATGACCATCACATCTGGCGGAATTGGGAAAAATGAACTTTCGGCAAAGGCAACCAAGGCCAAAAATTTTTTAGCGTGTTGATGTTCTGCTAAGCTTAAAAGTTTTTTATAAATTCTCTGCACGTCGCTGATGTTTCAAAGTAGATGTTGGAACTATTCTTTTAATACTTTAACTGCAATGTATTTTACTCGATTCGCTTAGATCTTTTTTTAAAAGCCGAGTTCTTATTCTATATTTAGTAGTTTTTTTCGACTGAGGTATCATCATATGGTAATTTTTTACTCTCGTTAAGGTTTCTTAAGATCAGACGTTGATGCTTTGTTGAAGCCCCGCTATGCTGGGGCTTGATACTGTCATAATAAATTGCCAGTATCACCAAAATTGAGTTTTCACAGGGAAGGAAAATTTTATGCGTAAAACCATAATCGCTCTGAGCGTGCTCGGGTTTGGTATCGCAGGCTTAACAGAAGTCAGCGCTCCAACACCAGCAGGGGCTCAAGAGGTTAAAGGTCCTAAGATTACATGGAGAATGTCTCTTTGGGGCAAAAGAAGAGCTTTTACTGAAGCGCCAGAATATACAGCTAAAATGGTTAGCGAAAAAACAGGCGGTAACTTCCAGATCAAGCTCTACTACGGGCAACAGCTATCGAAAAGTAAGGAAAACCTGGACGGCATCTCAGTTGGTGCATTTGAAATGGCTTCTTTTTGTGCAGCCTATCATCCAGGTAAAAACCAGCCTCTAAACGTGTTGGATTTGCCGTTTCTGCCAATTCCTAACTTGGATGTTCAGAGAAAAGTGCATGATGCAATCTACAACCATCCTTCTTCAACGAAGGCTCTTAAAAAGTGGAACGCAAAAATTTATATGTCGATGATGCTTCCTCAGTATGAGTACATGGGAAGAGGAAAGCCACCAGCAAGTGTTGCTGATTTCAAAGGTAAGCGATTAAGAGCTCTTGGCGGTATGGGACGTGCAGCGAAGGCAATTGGTGCAATTCCAACTACGATGCCGGCTTCCGAAACCTACACTGCGTTGCAGCGTGGTACTGTTGACGCAATTGGATTCCCCTATACCTACACCTTTGCAGCGTACAAGCTGGACGAAATTTCTGACTGGTACACAACAAACATGTCGTTGGGTTCAGTGAACTGTCCAATCGTTTTCAACATAGATTCTTACAACGCACTTCCAGCTCAATATAAGAAACTTTTGGAGGACGTTAAGGACGGTTCTTATGCCGCACAAGGAGCAGCCTATGCGGCTAAGGATAAAATTAACGTAGAAAAGTGGGCGAAGAATCCAAAGCTTACTGCGGTTAAAATCCCAGAGGATCAAATGGCAAATTTCCGAAAAATTGCAGGTGAGCCATTGTGGAACGATTGGGTTAAAGAAAATGAAGGGAAAATTCCAGCACGAGAATTGTTGGATATCGTTCTCAAGACAGCCAAAGGAGGCTGATCTCTTTAATCTAAGTTAAATGAGGTCGCCGGGGTTAATGTCTCTGGCGACCTTTTTTTTAAGTGGTTTGATGATTGGTTTTTAATAATGGCAAGTACAGATCATTCACAACAATCCGAAGCGACCCGTTTTCTTGCATGGGCTGATGAAAAGCTCTTCAAAATGGAAACCGCCTTTAATCTAACGTCGGCAATGCTGATACTTTTTTTGATGTTTTTAGCGGTCGTTCAGGTTGTTGGACGAAAGTTTTTTAATTTTCCAATCCCCGGCTATGTCGATTGGGTTGAATTTGCGATGGCTATTTTTTGTTTCCTTAGCATCGCATATACCCAGAAGCTCGGGGGACATGTCCGAATGGAATTTTTTATAGGACGGTTTTCGGGAAGATTGCTATGGACCCTCGAGGTGATAGGTACCTTAGTGGCTATGCTAATTATTGCTATACTGATGTGGTATGGCTGGGAACACTTCCTTAGGGCTTGGGATATTGGTGATAGCTCGATTGATATCGAACTGCCAATTTGGCCAGGTAAACTGATAGTTGTTATAGCTTTCATAAGTCTTGAACTACGCTTACTAGTTCAATTATGTGGATTTTTAAGATTGGTGAGGTATCCAGATGCGGAGCCAATTGGAGTGCCAATGATAGAAACCGTAGATGAGCAAGCTCAGCATGAGATTGATGCAGGACTGGCCGGTGAAGAGGAAAAAGTCGATATTGTTGGTCGAGGAGCTAAATCATGAGTGAATTTGCAATTGGTCTTGTTGGGACGGGGGCGTTACTGCTTCTGGTATTTGCCGGTGTTCGGGTGTTCGTCGTTGCCGCCCTAGTTGGCCTTTTTGGGTGCGTGGCTATAATTGGATGGAAAGCCGGAGCTGGAATAAGCGGTACCGTGCCTCACTCGAAGTCAATTAACTACGCGCTTAGTGTTCTGCCGATGTTCATACTAATAGGTTTTATTGCTTACCACGGCGGTTTAACACATGCCTTATTTAGAGCTGCTAGAAATTGGTTTGGATGGGTTCCAGGCGGTCTTGCCGTAGCGAGTGTTTTTGCTACCGCGGGCTTTGCAGCGGTTTCTGGGGCAAGTACAGCAACAGCTGCAGTATTTAGCCGAGTTGCTATTCCGCACATGTTGGAAAACGGATACGATAGGCGTCTGGCTGCCGGTGTTGTCGCAGCGGGGGGTACATTAGCTTCGCTGATCCCCCCTAGTGCGATCCTTGTGATTTACGCGATCATAGTCGAGGAATCGGTTGGAACGCTGATATTAGCAGGATTTATTCCAGGTGTTGTCTCAGCACTAATCTATGCTGCACTTATAATAGGGCAGTGTATGTGGAAACCGGAATTGGGACGTGCAATAGAATCGCCGCCAATGTCAGAGAAAATGGCTAGCTTGCCTGGTACCATTCCAATCTTTGTAGTGGTAGCAGTTATCTTTTATTCTATGTATTCGGGTACTGCGACACCAACAGAGGCGGGTGCAGTTGGAGCTTTCGTAATTTTAGTAGTCGCTCTTCTTAAAGGAATGAAGTGGGCTAGTTTAAAGGAGGCACTTCTAGAGACTGCTAAGTTAACCGTGATGATTTTCGCTTTGATATGGGGCGTTCTAATCTTTGTTAGATTCTTGGGCTATGCCGGATTACCTCAAGAATTTGCGGGGTGGATTACTGGGTTACCCTTTCCGCCTGTCGTAATAATGATATTGATACTTCTTGGTTATGCCGTCCTTGGGATGTTCATGGACGCGATTGGGATGTTGCTACTCACACTCCCCGTCGTTTATCCCGCTGTTATTGCTCTGGGTTATGATCCGATCTGGTTTGGTATTATCGTTGTTAAAATGTGCGAGGTTTGTCTGATAACGCCCCCGGTCGGGTTGAATTGCTATGTGGTGGCGGCAGTTCGGCCCGATATCCCCTTGGGTGATGTCTTTAGAGGGATCTTTCCGTTTTTCATAGCAGATGTGATAACGATAGGATTATTCTTGGCTTATCCGGAGATTGTTCTTTGGTTGCCAAGTGTAGCTAACTAGCTAAACAAACTTCTAAAAGATAAAAGGCCCGCTGTTGGAAAACGGCGGGCCTTTTTTTATTTCTAATAGTGACCAAGTTGAATTTTATCCTAAATTAAAACCTTTCTTAATAAGATAAGCCGCGAGTTGATCGCGTTCCTTACTTGATACTTGGCGAGCTTTGTCCTCAGACCATCCATAAAAGTTTGCGACACCAAATTCTTCAACCTTTCGCTGCTTTTCCTGGGGAATTGAAAATATAGCGTCTCTTCTTTTATCGTAAGAGTCGATCTCTGGCTCAAGCTGAGAATCATTATATGAATTTATATGAACATTCACTGCTGGTGGCAGCCGCAAACTCAAATATCCATCCTCACTTGGATACCCCGCGGTCATACCTGCTACTGGAAAGACAAAATCGGGTAGCTCTAACAGCTCAGCTACCTCGTCTATATGATTCCTAATAACGCTTATTGGACAACAGCCTAGTCCTACAGCTTCGGCAGCACGTATAAAATTCATTAGGACAAGGCCAGCATCAACAGCGGCGTTTAAAAATGCGTCCAAGTGATCATTTGCAAAAGGCTTATTTCGCATCTCGCAAATACGGCGAATACGTCGGCTGTCTCCCAGAAAAACCATTAGAACGGGGCATGTCCGCAGCCAGGGCATCGCAGGGATCATATTAGCAATGGCTTCTTGCTTATCCTTGTCTCGTATCACAACCACTGAGGCTTGTTGTAAATCAGATTTAGCGGGAGCAGAGAAAGCAGCACCTAGTAGAACCTCCAAAAGTTCATCGGGTACAGGTTTATCTAGATAGCGACGATGTGTGCGGTGGTTGAGTATATTTGCTAGTTCGTCAAACCCTTGCATGTCTTCACCGGCACTGGTAACTAATCCAAAGCGGTTTTTGATTAGATCAGCAATCCTCTCACTTTTTTTCATCACATCTCCTGACTGCCAGAGTTAATTTGCGTCCAACTTGAATTTGATTACTAAGAAAGTCTATTAGTTTCGATGTTGTTAGAGAAACATAGCTTTGTTTTATATTTAAAAGCATTTCTTTATTAACTCTAAAAATTTAGAATATAGTAAGAACGATTCAATTGAAGCAAAAAAGCTAACGGGTGAGGTTAAATAATGAAGATTGCGATTATTGGCTGCGGAGCGATGGGTTCAGTATATGCCGCGCTTCTGGCGGATGCTGGTAACGAGGTTTGGGCAATTGATACATGGCAAGAGCACATTGATGCGATAAATAAAAATGGGCTTCGTGTCGAGGGTGCAAGTGGCGACCGTACGGTAAAAATAAATGCCAGCGCCGATGCTATTGACGCAGGTGAGTGTGACTTAATTATTGTGGCTACCAAAGCAAGTGGGGTAGCAACGGCGGCCCAAGCCGCAAAAATGATTGCAGGTCCAAATAGTGTCATCTTAACAATTCAGAACGGGTTAGGTGCTGCAGACCGGATAGCAGAGGCGATTGATACTAGTCAGGTTATGATTGGTGTTGTCGGTGGTTTTGGAGCGTCCATTAAACAGCCTGGGCACGCCCATCATAATGGCATGCAGTTAGTAAGACTAGGCGAGATGAATGGTGGGATGAGTGACCGCCTTACCACTGTTGTAAACACGTGGGAGAAAGCTGGTTTCACCGCGAAAGGTTATCCTGACATACATCAAATGATATGGGAAAAATTCATCTGCAATGTGACGTATAGTGGTCCTTGTGCGCTTATGAATGCCACTATAGGGGAGGTTCAAGCCAGTTCGGAAGCTTGGTTTGTAGCATTGAATTGCGCTAAGGAAGCGGATGCTGTAGCGAGAGCAAAGAACATTACGTTAGGATTTGATGATGTTGAGACCTATGTGAGAGAATTTGGTGCAAATATGCCAGATGCTAGGCCTTCAATGCTGCTCGATCACTTGGCCAAAAGACCATCTGAAATTGATGGCATAAATGGTGCTGTTCCTGTTGAAGCAAAAAAGATCGGGATGTCTGCTCCCATAAATGAATTGGTTTCCAATTTGATCCGGGGTAAGGAAGCCAATTTTTAGGTCAAAGATAAACGCCGAGCAAAGAAATCATATTTGGCCTTGGAAATTATCTTGGCCTCTTTTGTATAAGCGATTGCTTTGATGCGGATTTCTGTTTACGAGGGGACGACCAAAAAGTGGATGAGTAGCGCTCCTCACTTCATGCTCTATTTTGAAAATAGGTTTATTGTTGTCTAGATCGACAATATCTATAAATCGCCATTCGTGCTGATCTGACTCTCTTGAAATTAGGCCTCGTTCCAATAATTTTTGGTAAGGTACTGCGAAGTCAGCGATATAAATAGCAATATGGTGGCCGTCATATTTGGCTTGCTTTTCATTTGTTTCAATAAAGTAAACATATTGGGATGTTCCTGTCGTAACCATGGCGCAAGTCTTACCATGACGTTTCCCAATCGAGGCCTTGGCTCCCAATATCTCTCGATAGAAATTAACTATTTTTCCTGCACTGTTTTTTGGAACGAAGAATTCAACATAAGGTAGACCTATTTCAACATTTCCAAATGTCTCATCTGGTGCATGAACGCGAATTTGATTCCCCCATGGACAACTAACGTCAATAAACTCCTTCTTACGTGAAAATGAAAATTTTGTTTTCGACAAAGGTTCTTTTATCATTTTCAAACTTTGAAAAGTCGCTTTCAGGTTCGGTGACACAAGTCCGATACGCCCTCGTAGAATTTGAGGGGACGGATCACGCCTTGGCAGATGGATTTGGCTTCGGCCAATATTGATCCACATATTGTCCAGACCCGTCATTAGGAAAGGATCGCGGGTAAAACCAAGTCCAGTAACATAAAAAAGGATTGCGGGCGCTTGATCAGGAATCATAAGATTTACGTGTTCCATCTGAAGAATATTGCCTAATGATTCACTAGACCGATTATATGAACGTGACATAAAACCTCTCCGCTTCTCTATGTATATGGTGTCAAAAAACTTGAGCATGAATTGGTCGATTATCGAGTGCAAATATTAAATTGATCAAACAGAAATGAAATAATTTCTTCTATTAACGCTTAAGGTGCTAACATTATCCTCGATGATCTATAGTCAAACTAAATATCTTCTGAGGATACTTTCTTCCTCTTAAAGCGCTAAAGTGGGCGTATCATGGGCTTAGCCGATAGATTTACGTGAATGTGGAAAGGACGAGGAATGATTGCGCAGTCGAGGAATCACAAATGGCTTCAACAACATGATGAAGCTATTTTAGAGCCGGAGTTGCCCATTATCGATCCTCATCACCACCTTTGGGATAAGAATAGCAATCATCTTGTGCAACCACGTTATCTTTTGGACGAAATATTGGAAGATATCAATTGCGGCCATAATATTGTGGCAACTGTATTTATTGAATGCGGCGCAATGTTTAAAGTCGGGGGAGATGAGCACCTTCGTGCTGTTGGAGAAACAGAATTTGTTAATGGCATTGCTGCAATGTGCGAGTCTGGCATTTATGGTGCTACTAAGGTCGCTGCGGCTATTGTAGGTACAGTGGATTTGACGATAGGTGCGTTAGCTGGCGAGGTGTTAGATATGCATCTAGCTGCAGGCTGTGGAAGATTCCGGGGAATTAGGCGGGCGGTCGCATGGGATTCTTCAAATGAAATTCGCAATCACCGCACAAATCCTCCGCCTAATTTATTGTTGCAAGATGACTTTCGTCGAGGTTTTGGGGAGTTGAGCCGCAGAGGGTTAACTTTCGAAGCTTGGTGTTATCATACTCAAATCGCAGAAGTGACGGATCTCGCTAGAGCATTTCCAGACACAAAAATAATCCTAGACCATTTCGGCGGCCCCCTTGGAATTGGCCCATACAAGGGAAAACAGAATGAGATTTTTCAAAAATGGAATAAAGATATTGTTGAGTTGGCAAAGTGTGAAAATGTCTATGCTAAGCTAGGAGGTGTAAACATGGATGTAAATGGCTTTGCGTGGCATGAAAGAAAAATGCCCCCCAGTAGCCAAGAGCTAGCCGATGCTACTGAGCATTTCTACCATAGTACTATTGACGCGTTCGGTTCAAACCGGTGTATGTTTGAATCAAATTTTCCTGTGGATAAGTTAAGCTGTAGTTATAAAATTCTTTGGAATATGTTTAAATTAATTACAAAGAACGCTTCAAAAGAAGAAAAAGCAGCCTTGTTTCATGACACTGCTGCCGAAGTCTACTCGATATGATAAATACCTTTTACGCTTTGATACGACCCTAGCGGTCACATGTTTTTTTATCCTGAGAGCTAAAATTGTTTACGTTGAACAAGCCTGCCCATGGACCATTTAGTAGGCTGGAACGAATTATAATAACGGTGCCGGTTTTGGTTGCATCGCTTCTACACTCTCTGAACATGAGCACTGCTTATGTAGCACTTCCAAATATTCAAGGTAATTTGTCAGCAGCTCCCGACCAAGTAGGGTGGGTGATTACAGCCTTTGTTGTAGCAACGGCTATAGGGACGATTTTGACTAATGTCTTTAGTGAGAAGTTTGGAAGACGTCAGGTTTTTTTAGCGTCGATTGTCGGTTTTACTGTAACCTCATTGCTCGCTGGCACATCTAGTACGCTTACTGAATTAGTATTATTTAGAATGTTACAAGGCTTCGTTTCGGCACCATTGCTACCTATCTCGCAAGCCATAATGTTAGATACATATCCACGGGAAAAGCACGGTTTTGCAATGAGTATATGGTCAATGGGAATGATCTTAGGGCCAGTAGCTGGACCAACGGTGGGAGCCATGCTAACTGAGTTTTATGATTGGCGTTATGTATTTTATATGAATGTTCCATTTGGGCTTGTCGCTTTTTTCTCTATCTTGGTAACTCTGCCAGCCGCCCATACGCTGGGTCAAAAAATGGATTGGCTAGGTGTAATAGCACTCATTGTTGCAGTTTCGTGTCTTCAATTAGTGCTAGATAGGGGAGAGCGATTGGGATGGTTTAGTTCTTCTGAAATTATTATTAATACAATTCTATCAGCAACCGCGTTCTATATATTTGTAGCACATTGCCTAACTACGGAAGCACCGTATATTACGCTCAAGATGTTAACGGACCGTAATTATGTGATTG